>NZ_WIWK01000199.1:0-5026 GCF_009600165.1 Pseudomonas sp. FSL R10-0399 | reverse complement strand
TCCTTGCGCAGGTCATGGACCCGGAAGTGCCGGTGGTCAGCGTGGTCGACCTGGGTATTGTCCGCGATCTGGCCTGGCAAGCCGGGCACTTGCATGTGGTGGTCACGCCCACCTATTCGGGCTGCCCCGCCACAGAAGTGATCGAGAGCGACATTCGAGAGGCATTGGAGCTGGCCGGTTTTCGCGCACCGCAACTGGAGCGCAAATTGACCCCGGCCTGGTCCACCGACTGGATCACCCACAGTGGCCGCGAGCGCCTGCGCGCCTATGGCATCGCACCGCCGCAGGGCAGCGCCAGCAAGCGCACGTTGCTTGGCGAAAGCCCGGTGATTGCCTGCCCGCAATGCGCCAGCACCCACACCGAAGTGCTCAGCGAATTCGGCTCCACCGCCTGCAAGGCACTGTACCGCTGCCGCGACTGCCTGGAACCGTTCGACTATTTCAAATGCATCTGAGGCGCCCTCGGCCGTCTTGGTTGGAGAATAACCATGAGTAAGTTTCACAGCCTGACCATCAAGGATGTGCGCACCGAGACCCGTGATGCGGTGTCCATCGCCTTCGACATTCCACAGCACCTGCAAGACAGTTTTCACTTCACCCAGGGCCAGCATCTGGTCATGCGCACCCTGCTGGACGGCGAAGAAGTGCGCCGCTCTTATTCGATCTGCACAGGGGTCAATGACGGCGAACTGCGGATTGCCGTCAAACGTGTCGCAGGCGGCCGTTTTTCGGCTTTTGCCAACGAGCAGTTAAAGGCCGGGCACAGCCTGGAGGTGATGCCGCCCGCCGGGCATTTTCACGTAGAGCTGGACCAGGCGCGCCATGGCAATTACCTGGCGGTGGCAGCAGGCAGCGGCATTACGCCGATTCTCTCGATCATCAAGACCACCTTGCAGACCGAACCGCACAGCCGCGTGACGTTGCTGTACGGCAACCGCTCCAGTTCCGGCGCACTGTTTCGCGAGCAGCTCGAAGACTTGAAAAACCGCTATTTGCAGCGTTTGAACCTGATCTTCGTGTTCAGCCGTGAGCAGCAGGACGTCGACCTTTATAACGGCCGGATCAACGCTGAAAAATGCACCCAGCTGTTTACCCGTTGGCTCGACGTCAAGCAACTCGACGCCGCGTTTATCTGCGGCCCGCAAGAGATGACCGAAACCGTGCGCGACTGCCTCAAGGCTGAGGGCATGGCGCCTGAGAACATTCATTTCGAACTCTTTGCCGCGGCCGGCAGCCAGCAAAAACGCGAGGCCCGCGAAGCGGCCCGCCAGGTAGACGCGGCGATCAGCCAGATCACCGTGATCAGCGACGGTCGCGCTCTGGGCTTCGACCTGCCGCGTAACAGCCAGAGCATCCTCGATGCAGGCAACGCGCAGGGTGCCGAGCTGCCGTATTCGTGCAAGGCCGGGGTGTGCTCGACCTGCAAGTGCAAGGTGATCGAAGGCGAAGTGGAGATGGACAGCAACCACGCCCTCGAAGACTACGAAGTGGCTGCCGGATATGTGCTGTCGTGCCAGGCATTCCCGGTCAGCGACAAGGTGGTATTGGACTTCGACCAGCTGTAACACCGTCTCGCCCCACTACAACAATAAGAAGGAGCGCACCATCATGACCCCCGACGACATCCAACGTATTTGCCAAAACCCCGATTTCATTCAGTTGGTACGCCGCAAGAAAAACCTCTATTGGTCGCTGTCGCTGATCATGCTGGTGATCTATTTCGGCTTTGTGCTGCTGGTGGCGTTCTCCCCGGCCACCCTGGGCCGGCCCCTGAGTGACGGCGTGACCTCGGTGGGCATGCTGGTCGGTGTCCTGGTGGTGTTAGCGGCCTTCGCCCTGACCGGCTTTTACGTATACCGGGCCAACCGGGTCATCGACCCGCTCAACGATAAACTCAAGCAGGAGTGCGCCCTGTGAGCCGCCTCAATGCTGGATATGTTTTGCCTTTGGTGATGGTCGCGGACCTGGCGCTTGCCGCCGAGGAAACATCACGGCCATTGAACTGGAACGCCATCGGCATGTTCATGGTGTTTGTGCTGTTTACCCTCGGCGTCACGCGCTGGGCCGCCCTGCGCACACGCTCGGCCAGTGACTTCTACACCGCTGGCGGTGGCATGAGCGGTTTTCAAAACGGCCTGGCGATTGCCGGTGACATGATCTCGGCGGCGTCGTTTCTGGGCATCTCGGCGATGATGTTTCTCAACGGCTATGACGGGCTTTTGTACGCGTTGGGCGTATTGGCCGGCTGGCCGATCATCCTGTTCCTGATTGCCGAGCGCCTGCGCAACCTGGGCAAATACACGTTTGCCGACGTGGTCTCGTATCGCCTTGAACAAACGCCGGTACGCCTGACTTCAGCGTTCGGCACCCTGACCGTGGCATTGATGTACCTGGTTGCGCAGATGGTCGGGGCGGGCAAACTCATTGAGCTGCTGTTTGGCATCGACTACCTCTACGCGGTGATCCTGGTTGGCGTGCTGATGGTGTTCTACGTGACCTTTGGCGGCATGCTGGCCACCACGTGGGTACAGATCATCAAGGCCGTGATGCTGCTGTTCGGCACTAGTTTCATGGCCTTTATGGTGCTCAAGCACTTTGGTTTCAGCACCGAAGCGATGTTCGCCCAGGCGAGTGCAGTCCATGCCAAGGGGACCGCGATCATGGCGCCGGGCGGCTTGCTGGCCAACCCTGTCGAGGCCATTTCCCTGGGGCTTGGTTTGATTTTCGGCACCGCTGGCCTGCCGCACATTCTTATGCGTTTTTTCACCGTCAGCGATGCCAAGGAAGCCCGCAAGAGCGTGTTCTACGCCACCGGCTTTATCGGCTACTTCTACCTGCTACTGATCATCGTCGGCTTTGGCGCCATCGTCATGGTCGGCACCGCCCCGGAGTTCCGTGACGCCAGCGGCGCAATCATCGGCGGCAGCAACATGATCGCCGTGCACCTGGCGCAAGCGGTGGGTGGCAATCTGTTTCTGGGGTTCATTTCGGCGGTGGCCTTCGCCACGATCCTGGCGGTGGTGGCCGGGCTCGCACTGTCGGGTGCCTCAGCGGTGTCCCATGACGTGTATGCCTGCGTCATCCGCAAGGGCCAGGTCAGCGAACAACAGGAAATTCGCGTGTCGCGCATCGCCACCCTGTGCATTGGCGTGCTGGCGATCATCCTCGGCCTGTTGTTTGAATCTCAGAACATTGCCTTTCTCTCCGGCCTGGTGCTGGCAATTGCCGCCTCGGTGAATTTCCCGGTGCTGTTCCTTTCCATGTACTGGAAAGGCCTGACCACCCGCGGCGCCGTACTCGGCAGCCTGTCGGGGCTGGTTTCGGCGATTGTGCTGCTGGTGCTCAGCCCGGCGGTGTGGGTCAACGTGTTGCAGCACGACAAGGCGCTGTTCCCGTATTCCAACCCCGCGTTGTTTTCCATGAGCCTGGCGTTTTTCAGCGCGTGGTTCTTTTCCGTGACCGACCGTTCGCCCCGCGCAGTCCTTGAGCGCGGCCGTTACCTGGCGCAGTTCATTCGTTCCATGACCGGCATAGGCGCTGCGAGCGCCAGCAAACACTAATCCCATCTTTTTAACCCGGAGGAACCGTGATGCCTCACGCCCCTACCCTGCAAAGCTTTATCGCTGGCCGCTGGATCGGCCAACACGGCGCTCAAGTGCTGCGCAGTGCCATCGACGGCCACGAACTGGCGCGCACCCACGAGGAGCGCCTGGACTTTGCCGAAGCCATCGAGCACGGTCGCCATCAAGGCATCAGCGCCCTGCAGGCTCTCGATTTTCAACAGCGCGCCCAGCGTCTCAAGGCATTGGCGCTGTACCTGAGCGAGCGCAAAGAACAGCTCTACGCGCTGTCCCACCACAGTGGCGCGACCCGAGCCGACAGCTGGATTGATATTGAAGGCGGCAACAGCACGCTGTTCACCTATGCCAGCCTCGGCTCGCGCGAACTGCCGTCGGGCAACATTGTGCACGAGGGCCCGGCGATGCCACTGAGCAAGCTGGGCACGTTCGCGGGCACGCACATTCTGGTGCCCCGCGGCGGCCTGGTGGTGCACATCAATGCCTTCAACTTCCCGATCTGGGGCATGTTAGAAAAATTTGCCCCCAGCTTTCTGGCGGGCATGCCGTGCATTGTCAAACCGGCCAGCGCCACCAGCTACCTGACCGAGGCCGTGGTACGTTTGATGGACGAATCGGGCTTGCTGCCTGCGGGCAGCCTGCAACTGATCATTGGCAGCACCGGTGACTTGCTCGACCGCCTGCAAGGCCAGGATGTGGTGACCTTTACCGGCTCTGCCGACACCGCCGCCAAGCTGCGGGTCAACCCCAACCTTATCCGTCACTCGGTGCCGTTCAACGCCGAAGCTGACTCGCTGAACTGCGCAATTTTGGCCCCGGACGTGAGCCCGGACGATGAAGAGTTCGAGCTGTTCATCAAAGAAGTAGCCCGCGAGATGACCACCAAGGCCGGACAAAAATGCACCGCCATCCGCCGCGCCATCGTCCCGGCCAAGCACATCGATGCGGTAGCCAGCCGCTTGCGTGATCGATTGCGTAAAGTCGTGGTCGGCGACCCGTCGGTCGAAGGCGTGCGCATGGGCGCACTGGCTTCCCATGATCAACATAAAGACGTCAGCGAACGCCTTGAAAGCCTGCTGCAAAGCAGCGACCTGCTGTTCGGTGCCCGTGACGGTTTTGAGCCACGCGGTACAAACGTCAGCCAGGGTGCGTTCTTTGCCCCAACCCTGCTGCAAGCCCGTGACCCGCATGCCGAAGGCGGCGCCCATGACATCGAAGCGTTCGGTCCGGTCAGCACCTTGATGGCCTACAACGATCTCGACGAAGCACTGGCACTGGCCGCACGCGGCAAAGGCAGCCTGGTGGCCAGTTTGATCACCAAAGACCCGCACATTGCGGCCAAGGCCATCCCGGTGGCGGCAGCCTGGCACGGCCGTTTGCTGGTGCTTGATCGTGAATCGGCGGCAGAGTCCACCGGCCACGGTTCACCGCTGCCGCAACTCAAGCAC
>NZ_WIWK01000198.1:0-5150 GCF_009600165.1 Pseudomonas sp. FSL R10-0399 | reverse complement strand
GCCGTTCGACCTGAACCTGCTGCGCAGCGCCCGGCAACTGCGGGTCGGCGCCGAGCAAAGCCTGCTCGAAGCCCTGGAAGCTGCCGGGCTCAACGTGCCGAACCTGTGCCGTGGCGGTGTGTGCGGCCAATGCAAAGTGCGCCACAGCGGTGGCGTCATCGAGCACCGCGACAGTTATCTGAGCCCCGCCGAGCAAGCCGAATTCTTAATGCCCTGCGTCTCGCGCGGCCACCCTTGCGTCTCGCTGGATCTCTAGGAGGAATCGACCATGCTCACCCCATCAAGCCCCGTGCTCAGCTACCGCGACGACTTCAGCTTTCGCAATAGCCCGGCCGCCATTCGCCGCTTCCCTTTCCCGTTCACCGAGGACAGCTACCTGTACTCGGTGAACATCGAACCCGCCACCTCCCGTGACCCCGGTTCGATTTATCACTGCACGTTCGACATCGACGAACACTACCGCTCGGAAATGGCCGAACGCGCCCAGGTGCTGGACAAAGACCCGCGCCGTTATCTGGTCCTGCCGCACATGCAGGTGGCCGCCTGGGATGCCCTGCAACTGCTGATGGAAAGCCTTGCCGCCGATTACCCGCAGTGGTTCGTGCTCAACCGTGATGGCGAGCGCTGGCACTGGCGCAACCTGTTGCTGGACATTGATCAGCACTTTGTTTTCGGTGACGCCAGCAGCTTGCCGTGCGAACCGCTGGAGTTTATCGGGCGCCAGGTGCAAGGCGACTTCGCCCTGCTCGATCAACGCGACAACGACTTGTTTATGGACGCCGGCATCGTCACCAGCCCGGCCGACTGGTCGCTGGCCTTTGACGCTGGCATGAGCTTCAAACAGTGGCATTCGCCGGTGCCAATGGCCCATCAAATGGGCATTTTCGAACGGGCCCTGAAATACCTGCTCAACCTGCAAACAGGCCAGCCGGTTCGGCGCCTGAACTGGACGCTGACGATCAAGCCGCGCCTGGATTCATCGCCCGAGACCTTTCACGAATGGGGCGCCGACCGCGGCCGCATCACCGCTGACAACGTCGGCCAGGAGGTGCACCTGCGCGTCGAGCTGCAAGTGATGCTGCGCCTTCCGCGCAGCAACGCGGTGATGTTCAGCATTCGCACCTACCTGATCAGCCTGCAAGAACTGGTGACTCAGCCCGGCTGGGGTTGCCGCCTGCACCGGGTGCTGCGCGACCTGCCCGAGCCGATTGCCGATTACAAGGGCATGACCCGCTACCGCCAGACCCTGGTCGAGTGGCTGGCGCAATTCGATCCGCAGAGTTGACCTCTGCCTCCTGACCCCTTCCTCCAGACAAGGATTTTCACATGGCACATTCATGGCGTATTTCTGCACTGGCCGAGCGTCACCGCGCACTCGGCTCCCACCTCGAAGACTGGAACGGCATGGGCACCGCCTGGACCTATGCCAGCCCGCTGGCCGATCACCATGAGGCGATCCGCACCCGCGCAGGCTTGATGGACGTCTCGGGGCTGAAAAAAGTCCACTACGTCGGCCCGCATGCCGAAAGCCTGCTGCAATGGGCGACCACCCGCGACATCGCCAAGCTCTACCCCGGCAAGTCGGTGTACGCCTCGATGCTCGACGAAGAAGGCAAGTTCGTCGATGACTGCATCGTTTACCGCACCGGGCCCAACGCGTTCATGGTGGTGCACGGCGCAGGCACCGGCTACGAAATGCTCGTGCGTTCGGCGCAAGGTCGGCAAGTGGCGGTGCTGTTCGATGACGACCTGCACGACCTGTCGTTGCAAGGGCCGCTGGCGGTAGATTTTCTGGCGGAATACGTGCCGGGCATTCGCCAGCTGCCGTACTTCCACCACCTGCAAACACGCCTGTTTGACCGCCCGGTGATGATTTCCCGGACCGGCTATACCGGCGAGCGCGGCTACGAGATCTTCTGCAAGGCCGCCGACGCACCGGCCATCTGGGACGCGATTGTCGAGCACGGCGCGGGCATGGGCATCATCCCGTGTGCCTTTACCGCGCTGGACTGGCTGCGGGTCGAAAGCGCACTGATGTTCTTCCCGTATGACAACTCGCAAATGTACCCCTTTGCCGACCAAAAGGCCGGGGACACCCTATGGGAGATGGGCCTGGACTTCACCGTATCCCCCGACAAACGCGAGTTTCGCGGCGCCGAAGAGCACTTTCGTTTACGCGGCAAAGAACGCTTCAAGATCGCTGGCGTGCTGCTCGACGGCGAACGCCCCGCCGAGGCGGGCGACACCCTGTGGCAAGGCGACAAACAGGTCGGGGTCATCACCTGCGCCATGTACTCGCGCCTGAGCAAACGCTCAATGGCGATAGCCCGCCTGAGCGTTGACTGCGCTACCCCCGGCACACCGTTGCAGGTGCGCGGCAGCCTCAATGCCAGCGCCGCCAGCCACGCCCTGCCCTTCGACGACCCGCAAAAAACCAAGCGCACGGCCAAAGGCTGATCCGCCCATTTTTTTACCCTCGGAGCCTTTGATGAACACTTTGACCGAACATTACATCCTCAAGATCAACTGCCCGGCGACCTCCGGCATCGTTGCTGCGATCAGCGACTGCCTGGCCCGCCAGCAGTGCTACATCAGTGAACTGGCGCAGTTTGACGACGAGTTCACCGGGCAGTTTTTCATGCGCGCGGTGTTTCGTTTCAACAACGGCGTCACCGGTGACATAGACGCCTTACGTGCCGGGCTGGGCGCTCTGGCCGGTGGTTTTGACATGCAGTGGCAACTGTTCTGCTCCAGCCAGCCCACCCGCGTGTTGTTGATGGTGAGCAAGTTCGACCATTGCCTGACCGACCTGCTGTACCGCCACCGCAAGGGCGAACTGGACATGCAGATCACCGCCGTGGTGTCCAACCATCTGGACCTGCGGGCCATGGCCGAGCGCGAAGGCATTCGCTTCATTTACCTGCCGATCACAAAAGACAGCAAGGCCCGCCAGGAAGCCGAGCTGATGCGCATTGTCGACGAGACCGGAACTGACCTGGTAGTGCTCGCGCGCTACATGCAGATCCTGTCTGACACCTTGTGCCAGCAACTGTCGGGCCGGGCGATCAACATCCACCACTCGTTCCTCCCCGGTTTCAAAGGCGCCAAGCCCTATCACCAGGCGTACGACCGGGGCGTCAAGCTGATCGGCGCCACCGCGCACTACGTGACCAGCGACCTCGACGAAGGGCCGATCATCGAGCAGGAAATCCAGCGCGTTGACCACACCCACCTGCCCGACTCGCTGGTTGCCATCGGCCGCGACACCGAAACCGTGGCCCTTTCCAAAGCGCTGAAGTACCACCTGGAACACCGGGTGTTCATCAACCAGGACAAGACAGTGATCTTTCGCTGATTTCCCCTTTTACCCGAGACACGATCATGACCTTACGCGTGGCAATCATCGGTGCCGGCCCTTGCGGCATGGCGCAACTTCGAGCCTTCCAGTCGGCCCGTGACAAGGGCGCCGAGATCCCCGAGCTGGTGTGTTACGAGAAGCAAAACGATTGGGGCGGCATGTGGAACTACACCTGGCGCACCGGCCTGGATGAAAACGGCGAGCCGGTGCACGGCAGCATGTACCGCTACCTGTGGTCGAACGGGCCGAAAGAGTGCCTGGAGTTCGCCGACTACACCTTCGAAGAGCATTTTGGTCGCCCCATCGCCTCGTACCCGCCCCGTGAAGTGCTGTGGGACTACATCAAGGGCCGGGTCGAAAAAGCCGGAGTGCGCGACTACATCCGCTTCAACAATGCGGTGCGCCAAGTGACTTTCGATGAGGCCAGCCAGCGCTTTACCGTGCAGGCCCACGACTACAACAGCGACACATTGACCAGCGAGCAGTTCGACTACGTGATCAACGCCTGCGGGCACTTTTCTACGCCCAAGGTCCCGTACTTCGAAGGCTTCGAGCAATTCGCCGGACGCATCCTGCACGCCCATGATTTTCGCGAAGCGCTGGAGTTCAAGGGCAAGGACCTGCTGATTGTCGGCAGCAGCTACTCGGCCGAAGACATCGGTTCGCAATGCTACAAATATGGGGCACGGAGCATTACCAGTTGCTACCGCACCGCGCCCATGGGCTATGCCTGGCCGGACAACTGGGAAGAAAAACCGCAGCTGCAACGCCTGGAAAACAACCGCGCCTGGTTTGCCGATGGCAGCAGCAAGCACATCGATGCGGTGATTCTGTGCACCGGCTACAAGCATCATTTCCCGTTTCTGCCTGACGAATTGAGCCTCAAGACCGACAACCGCTTGTGGCCGATGAACCTGTACAAGGGCGTGTTCTGGGAACCCAACCCGCGCCTGATCTACCTCGGCATGCAAGACCAGTGGTACTCGTTCAACATGTTCGACGCCCAGGCCTGGTACGCCCGCGACGTGATTCTGGGGCGCATCGAGTTGCCCGACCACGCCCAGCGGACCGCCGACAGCCAGCAATGGCAGGCCCGTGAACAAACCCTGGAAACCAACCAGCAGATGTTCGAATTCCAGGGCGCGTACATCCAGGAACTGGTCGACGCCACCGACTACCCGAACTTCGACATCGCGGCGGTCAATCAAACCTTCCTGCACTGGAAGCATGACAAGGCCGAAAACATCATGGGTTATCGCGACAAGTCATACCGCTCGCTGATGACCGGCACCCAATCGCCGTCTCACCACACGCCGTGGCTGCATGCGCTGGACGACTCCATGGCGGCGTATCTGGGCGAGCCGCCCACCACCATCAAGTCGGTCGGCTGACCCGGGAGCCTGTTAATGAATGCACCACGCATTTCCCGGCCCAACGAGCCCGGGTTGTTTGCCCGGGCGCCCAATCTGGAGCGCTACCGGGTGGTGGCGGGCGGCCTGACCCTGATCGCCTTGCAACCCGGTGACAGCCTGCAAGTGATCGACCTTGAAGGCCAGCAGCCCCGTGAGCTGCTGGCGCTCAATGCACAAGGCGCCAGCGCGTTAAGCGATTGGGGGCTGAGCGCATCGGCCGCCAACACTTACCTGCGCACCCGGCTGAGCGAGCCCACGCTGCAAGCCCGACGGATCACTCAAGCCCTGGGCAAACGCGCCATTGAGGCTAACAACCTGCCGCACCCGGCATTGCTCTGGGGCACCGACAGCCCGGCCGGACACCAGCAGCAGTGGGTTGC
>NZ_WIWK01000197.1:0-5255 GCF_009600165.1 Pseudomonas sp. FSL R10-0399 | reverse complement strand
GGCCGACCCCGATCATTCGCGTTGGCTGGGCGCCTTGCTGGCGCTGGCCTATCCCGATCGCATCGCGCAACAGCGCAAGCCCGGCGGCGCCGAATACCGGCTGGCCAATGGCCGGGCGGCGTTGTTCAGCGAAGTCGACGGCTTGATGAAACAGCCGTGGCTGGTGGTTGCCGATTTGGGCAGCCGTCAGGGCCAGCGTGAAGAGCGCATTTATCTGGCCGCCGAGTTTGATCCGGCGCTGCTGGACGGTGTACTCAGTGAGCAAGTCAGGGTGGTGGATCAGTTGGACTGGGACGAGCGCGAAGGGGTATTGCGCGCCGAACGTCAGCGAAAAGTGGGCGAACTGGTGTTAAGTCGTGAACCCCTGACCGGCCTTGATGAGGCGTCGCGGACTCAGGCACTGGTCAACCTGGTGCGGCGCAAAGGCCTGGAACTGCTCCCCTGGACGCCTGAACTGCGGCAATGGCAAGCGCGGGTGGCGTTGCTGCGTCAGCTCGATGTGAGCAGCCAGGGCCAAAGCGAATGGCCGGACGTGAGCGATGCGGCGTTACTGGCCGGGCTTGAAGACTGGCTGGGGCCGTACCTGGGGCGGGTGTCGCGGCTGAGCCATTTTGCCAACCTCGACCTGTCGAGCATTGTGCATAACTTGCTCAAATGGCCGCTGCCCCAGCGTCTTGATGAACTGGCGCCGCAACACATCAAAGTGCCGTCGGGTTCGTCGGTGCGTCTGGACTACAGCGAGCACCCGCCGATTCTTGCGGTGCGCCTGCAAGAACTCTTTGGCCTGGCAGACACCCCGCGCATCGCGGGCGGGCGGCAGGTGGTCAAACTGCACCTGCTGTCACCCGCCCGGCGCCCGGTGCAAGTCACCCAAGACCTGGCCAACTTCTGGCGCAGCACCTATGCCGAGGTGAAAAAAGACCTGAAAGGGCGTTACCCCAAACACTACTGGCCCGATGACCCGTTGGTGGCCGAAGCGACGGCCAGGGCCAAGCCGAGAAAGAGTTGAGGCCCTAAACCTTCACGCGGCGCCAAGGGCGGCGAGGTTGCAGTACTGGCCTTTGAAATACAGCAGTGGCTGCGTCGCCGCTGCTTCTTGCAGGTTTAACGCTTTGACTTCGCCGATCACGATCAGGTGATCACCGGCGACGTGCTCGGCGTGTATTTCGCAATCAAGCCAATGCAGGCTGCCCGCGATAACCGGGTTGCCCAGCGGCGATGGCTGCCAGTCGACGCCGTGCCATTTGTCGGTGCCTTTGCGCGCGAACTGGTTGGAAATCGCAACCTGCTCGCCGGACAGGATATTGACCGCGAACCGACCCGCCTGACGAATTCTCGGGTAGCTGGCTGAACTGGCCATAACGCTGAAAGACACCAGCGGTGGGCTCATCGACACGCTGTAGAACGACTGGCAGGTGAAGCCAATCGGCTCGTCATCCACGTGTGAGGTAATCACCGTGATACCGGATGCGTAGTGCCCTAGGGCTTCGCGAAAGCTCAAGGGTTCGATCGCCGTACGAAGAAGTGCCATGGTGGGTCCTGAATAGGGATAAGCCTGAAGTCGCCCGCTTAAATGGGCTGACTTCAGGCGTTACTCGTGTTTAAAGCCCGCAGGCAGTGCTTACTTCGACAGTTCTCTGCGGATGATCTCGGCGCCAGCCGTCAACGCTTGCAACTTGCCGCGTGCAACGTGACGTGGCAGCGGGGCCATGCCGCAGTTGGTGCACGGGTACAGTTTGTCGGCGTCTACAAACTGCAGCGCCTTGCGCAGGGTATTGGCCACTTCCTCGGGTGTTTCGATGGTGTGCGAGGCCACATCAATGGCGCCGACCATCACTTTTTTGCCGCGAATCAGTTCCAGCAGGTCCATGGGGACGTGGGAGTTGTGGCATTCCAGCGAAATGATGTCGATGCTGGATTGTTGCAGCTTGGGGAACGCCTCTTCATATTGGCGCCACTCTGAACCCAAGGTTTTTTTCCAGTCAGTGTTGGCCTTGATGCCATAGCCGTAGCAGATATGCACAGCCGTTTCACACTTGAGGCCTTCAATGGCTCGTTCCAGGGTCGCCACGCCCCAGTCATTCACTTCATCAAAGAACACGTTAAAAGCGGGTTCATCAAACTGAATAATATCGACGCCCGCCGCTTCCAGTTCCAGGGCTTCCTGGTTAAGGATTTTGGCGAATTCCCAGGCGAGTTTTTCACGGCTTTTATAGTGGTTGTCGTACAGCGTATCGATCATGGTCATAGGACCTGGCAGCGCCCATTTAATGGGTTGCGTGGTCTGTTGACGCAAGAACTTGGCGTCTTCCACAAACACCGGCTTTTGCCGCGCAACAGCCCCTACTACGGTGGGGACGCTGGCGTCGTAACGGTCACGAATCCTGACAGTTTCGCGCTTCTCAAAATCAACGCCGCTGAGGTGTTCAATAAACGTGGTGACAAAGTGTTGGCGTGTTTGTTCGCCATCACTGACGATATCAATACCGGCGTGTTGTTGTTCTTGCAGGGCCAGTAACAAGGCATCTTGTTTGCCTTCAATAAGTTCTTCACCTTGCAACTTCCAGGGCGACCACAGTGTTTCGGGTTGTGCTAACCAGGACGGTTTCGGCAAACTGCCGGCCGTTGAAGTAGGGAGCAATTTTTTCATGGTGGATAACCTTGTCTTAATAAGTCGTTAAAGAGCGTAATGGGCGGACCACTGCTCAAGAATGGCGTGGTGCGGCTTGATAAAGTGCTCTTCAACAAAGGTGCCTTGTTCAATCGCCAACCGGCTGCGTTCTTCTCGGTCGTAAACAATCCGCGTCAGTGAGTAATCCTGGTGTTTCAAACTCGGCTGATAAGCTTTGCCGGCGGCAGAGTTGGCGTTGTAAATCTCAGGGCGATAGATCTTCTGGAAGGAATCCATCGTGCTGATGGTGCTGATCAGTTCAAGGTTGGTGTAATCACCCAACAAGTCACCGGCAAAGTAAAAAGCCAGCGGTGCCACGCTGTTCGGCGGCATGAAATAGCGCACCTTCAAGCCCATTTTTTGGAAGTAATCATCGGTCAGGGAGTATTCATCCTGCTGGTATTCAACGCCCAGCACCGGGTGCTGGTTTTCCGTGCGCAGGTAGGTCCGGCTGCTCGACACGCTCAGGCAGATCACTGGCGGTTTGTTGAAGTGTTCTTTGTAGGTGTTTGAATTAACAAAGCACTTGAACAGTTGGCCGTGCAACTCACCAAAGTTGGCCGGTGTGCTGAACGTTGATTGGCCTTTATTGTGGTCCAGCAACAGCACGCTAAAGTCATAATCGCGCACATAAGAAGAAAAGTTATTGCCCACAATGCCTTCAATGCGCTCGTGTGTGTGCTGATCGATAATATGGGTTTTCAATATTTCAATCAGTGGCAGGGCATTGTCACTGCGCTCAGCATCAAGGCTCATGGCGACCGAAATGATTTCAAGTTCCACTGCATAACGGTCGCCCTTTGGGTTGTCCCAATGCGCCAGTGTATTGAAGTGGTTGTTAATCATTTTCAAGGTGTTGCGCAAATTCTCTTGGCGATGTTCGCCGCGCGCCAAGTTAGCAAAGTTGGTCGTAATGCGCGTCGTGTTTGAAGGCTGATAGTTTTCATCAAAGCGAATGCTCTTGATAGAAAATGTGAATTCTCTGCTCATTATGATCTGACGCCTTAATAGAAGAGATAAACCAGAACTGGGCTTTCTGGTTTATCTCTTGATAATCTTTATGTTGTTTCTAATTAAGGGGCATTCTGGACGAGAAGTTCAGCGATAGATAATGAATTGATTTCAGCAAATCGTTAGCGATGCTCATGATGCGCTGCCGAGCCCGCGGCAGCAGGGTTTGCCGGGTTACAGCTGACCCATCAGCCAGTCCTTGAACACCGCGATGGGCCGGTGATTGGCCTTGTGCGGCGGGATGAGCAGGTAGTAGGCCGTACCGGTCGGTGAAATGGAGTCGAACGGGATGCGCAGGGTGTTGTTGGCCAGCTCGTCCTTGACCAGAAAACGCGGCAACAGCCCGACCCCGATGCCCGATGACACCGCCTGGATCAGGTGGGTGGTGAGTTCGAATTGCGGGCCCAGCCTCAACCGGCCAGGTTGGCAGTTCTGCATTTTGAACCACTCCAGCCAGAGGTGCGGGCGCGGAGCGACCTGCAGCAACTGTGCAGAGCGAAGGTCTTCAGCGCAGGTGTAGCGTTCTGCCTCGGCATTGCTGCTGCCCACCAGCGGGACCAGTTCCTCATCGAAGAGCTTGTGCGAGACCACATGGTGCCAGACCCCTTCACCGACACAAATGGCGGCATCCAGCCCGGTGGTGGTGAAGTCGACGGTGCTCGCACGCGAGTGGATATGCACAAGGATTTCGGGGTGTTTGGCATAAAAATCACTCATGCGCGGCAACAACCACTTGGTGCCGAACGTCGGCAATACGCCCAAATGCAAAGACCCGCCGCCACTTCGGTAGGCAAGGGCTTGCATGGTTGCATCGCGAATTCGAGCCAGCGCTCCGGCAACTTCCACGGAATAAATGCGACCCACTTCCGTCAGCGTAATGTGCCTGCCAATTCTGTCGAAGAGCAAAACCCCCAGCAGTTCTTCCAATGACTGAACTTGTCGGCTAACTGCACTTTGAGACAGGCTTAGTTCTTCGGCCGCGCGCGTGAAACTGCCATGTCGGGCAGACGCTTCGAACGCCAGCAAGGAAGAGATTGAGGGGTTAAGTGTCCGAGGATTCATGCTGACTCTGCGTGAATAAATCGATGGTCGGGGTGGGAAAGCAGCGCTTTAAATCAAAGGGCCAGCATACGACATTTGCTTGATCAGCACAGCGCGAACAGCCGCACGGTCAAATACTCGGCCCATTAAATCCTGGGATTATGGTCTGAAACCGCCGTTTTAGAGGCTTTTGAGGGGCGCTCGAGCACCTGTAGGCAAAATTACCGCACATCTCATTCATGTGTTTTCTGCATGTATAGACGCATTTTTTCTCGGTTTGGATGTGGGCCTTGCTGTGGCAATCTTCGCGCCTTACTGCAATCGCGCATGGCGTCAAAGGCCTCGTCGGTTTGCTAGCTAACCGGCGCATGAACGATTTATTCAGATGAGGTGTTTTGCCAGATTAGTTAGACAGTGGTTTACCGCGATATCCATTAAGCCTAAAAAAATAAGAGTGGCGGCCGCAAAAACTGAGTGCAACACCTGACCTTTCCGGTACGGTGCTGCCACTATGTCCTATCACGAACTCAGT
>NZ_WIWK01000196.1:0-5273 GCF_009600165.1 Pseudomonas sp. FSL R10-0399 | reverse complement strand
AGAAGCCGTGGTGATGCGGCATGATGCTCCCGCTTCAATTCAATAACCGTGTTGCACTCAGATCCTGCAACCGCCACCTCTTATTTTTTATGATAATAGTCAGATTGTCACAATTCATGTAACGCCCCGCATCTTCGGGCAAGCGTAGATCAACGTTCATCAATTTCAACACTGCCGGGCCAGATTTTTGGCGGTTGAGAAGACCCGGCCTGTCCCTTACCCTACCTGCCCCACCCTGCCCACACCGGAGCCTTCCTGTGCCTGATACCCACCCGCCCGCACTGGATGATATCGATCGCCAATTAATCGCGGCCTTGCAGCTTAATGCGCGTGAGAGTGTGGCGATGCTGGCGCGGCAGTTGGGGATTGCGCGCACCACGGTGACGTCGCGTCTGGCGCGGCTGGAGAAAACCAAGGTCATCACCGGGTATGGTGTGCGTTTGAGCCAGCGCCTGGTGGATGGCGGGCTGCAAGCCTATGTCGGGATTACCGTGCAGCCGCGCTCAGGCAAGGAGGTGGTGCGGCGTCTGAGCAGCATGGCCCAGGTGCAACAGTTGTGCGCCGTGAGTGGCGAGTTCGATTACGTGGCCTGGCTGCGCAGCGAATCGCCCGAGCAACTGGACCAGTTGCTCGATCAGATCGGCAGCGTCGACGGTGTCGAAAAAACCACCACCTCGATCATTCTCAGCAGCAAGGTCGACCGCGGCTAAGGCGTTATGCCTGCGCCACACATCACTCTGTCAGCCGCATTCGTCATATTGACTAAACAAATGTCATAACGACGACACTTTGCGTCTTATTACCGTGTTCCGCGCTCCCTAAACTGGCGGCTGTCTTTTCCTATACTCACGTGTAACGCGAGTCGCCCAGTAAGGTCAGCCATGAACAAAAAAAATCGCCACCCTGCCGACGGCAAAAAACCGATCACTATTTTCGGCCCCGATTTCCCCTTTGCCTTTGATGACTGGATCGAACACCCGGCCGGGCTGGGCAGTATTCCGGCCAATAAGCTGGGCGCTGAGGTGGCGATTGTCGGCGCCGGGATGGCGGGCATGGTGGCTGCTTACGAGCTGATGAAGCTGGGCCTCAAGCCCGTGGTCTATGAAGCGTCGAAGATGGGCGGGCGCCTGCGTTCGCAAGCCTTCGAGGGCAGCGAAGGGGTGATTGCCGAGTTAGGCGGCATGCGTTTTCCGGTGTCTTCCACCGCGTTTTACCATTACGTCGACAAGCTGGGCCTGGAAACCAAACCGTTCCCCAACCCGCTGACACCCGCGTCCGGCAGCACCGTCATCGACCTCGAAGGCCAAACCTTTTACGCACAAAAGCTGGCGGATTTGCCCGCCCTGTTCCAGGAAGTGGCCGACGCCTGGGCAGACGCGCTGGAGGAAGGCTCGCGCTTTGGCGATATTCAACAAGCCATCCGCGACCGCGACGTCCCGCGCCTGAAAGAGCTGTGGAATACGCTGGTTCCGTTGTGGGACGACCGCACCTTCTATGACTTTGTCGCCACCTCCAAAGCCTTCGCCAAGTTGTCTTTCCAGCACCGCGAAGTGTTTGGTCAGGTCGGGTTTGGCACCGGCGGCTGGGACTCGGACTTCCCCAACTCGATGCTGGAAATTTTCCGCGTGGTGATGACCAACTGCGACGACCACCAGCACCTCGTGGTAGGCGGCGTCGAGCAAGTACCGCTGGGCATCTGGAGCCATGTGCCGCAGCGCTGCGCCCATTGGCCAGAAGGCACCAGCCTGCGTTCGCTGCATCGCGGCGCGCCGCGCACCGGGGTCAAAGCCATTTCCCGTGCCGCCGACGGGCAGTTTTCGGTCACCGACAACCTCGGCGTCACCCGCACCCACGAAGCCGTGTTGGTGACGTGCCAGAGCTGGTTGCTGACCACGCAAATCGACTGCGAAGAATCGCTGTTCTCACAAAAAGTATGGATGGCGCTGGACCGTACCCGTTACATGCAGTCGTCAAAAACCTTCGTCATGGTCGACCGCCCGTTCTGGAAAGACAAAGACCCTGACACCGGCCGCGACCTGATGAGCATGACCCTCACCGACCGCCTGACCCGTGGCACCTACCTGTTCGACAACGGTGACGACAAGCCAGGGGTGATTTGCCTGTCGTACTCATGGATGAGCGATGCGCTGAAAATGCTCCCGCACCCTGTGGAAAAACGCGTCAAGCTGGCCCTCGACTCGCTGAAAAAGATCTACCCGAAGGTCGACATCGCCAGCCGCATCATCGGTGATCCGATCACCGTGTCGTGGGAAGCCGACCCGCATTTCCTCGGTGCCTTCAAAGGTGCGCTGCCGGGTCACTACCGATACAACCAGCGCATGTACGCGCATTTCATGCAGCAAGACCTGCCCAGCGAACAGCGCGGGATTTTTATTGCCGGCGATGATGTCTCATGGACACCGGCCTGGGTTGAAGGCGCGGTACAAACATCGTTGAACGCGGTCTGGGGCATCATGACCCACTTCGGCGGCAGCACCCACGCCGACAACCCGGGGCCAGGCGATGTCTTCCACGACATCGGCCCGATTGCCTTGCCGGACTGACCGCTACATAAATCCGACTGTGGGAGCGGGCTTGCTCGCGATAGCATCAACGCGGTCACTGAGCTAGTCCGCGTCGCCTGCATCGCGAGCAAGCCCGCTCCCACAGGGACAGTGAATAAGGAGAGCCACCATGCGCATCGCCCTTTACCAATGCCAACCCTTGCCACTCGACGTGGCAGGCAACCTCCAGCGCCTGGCTTCCATCGCTTCGCAAGCCCAGGACATTGACTTGCTGGTCCTGCCCGAAATGTTCCTCACGGGCTACAACATTGGCGCCAAAGCAGTGGCCGATCTGGCCCAGCCCTCTGACGGCGACGCCGCACTACAAATTGCCGAACTGGCGCAAACCACCGGCATCGCGATTGCCTACGGCTACCCCGAGCGCGACCTTGACGGGCACATCTACAACAGCGTGCAGGTGATCGACAGCCATGGCAAAAGCCTGTGCAACTACCGCAAAACCCATCTGTTCGGCCAACTCGACCGCGACATGTTCAGCCCTGGCCCGGACGCCTTTCCGGTGTTCGAACTGAATGGCTGGCAACTCGGCCTGCTGATTTGCTACGACCTCGAATTCCCCGAAAACACCCGCCGTCTGGCCCTCGCCGGGGCCGAGTTGATCGTCGTCCCCACCGCCAATATGGCGCCGTACCACTTTATCGCCGAGGTTACCGTGCGTAGCCGGGCCTTCGAAAACCAGTGCTATGTGGCCTACGCCAACTATTGCGGGCACGAAGGCAACGTCCATTACTGCGGGCAAAGCAGCATTAGCGCCCCCAACGGCCAGCGAATCGCCGTAGCCGAGCAGGACGAAACCCTGATTACCGCCACCCTCGAAAGCCAACAATTGGAGGATGCCCGCACCGGCAACTTCTACCTGGCTGATCGCCGCCCCGAACTTTACACCGCGCTGAGCAAGCGCTGATCGCCCGTAATCCGCTAGCATGTGGGCATCTCTGTTCCGGAAATGCCCATGTCTGCGCTGAACCCCTCCCAAGCCCGCCGTTTGACCCTCACTGACGGCCTGACTCTTTCACTGCGCCACGCGCCGCGCCTCAAGCGCTGTGCGGCGTTTTTACGGGTTCACGCAGGCAGCCACGACGTGCCAGCCGCCTGGCCCGGGCTGGCGCACTTTCTCGAACACCTGTTGTTCCTCGGCACCGAGCGCTACCCCGCCGCCGACAACCTGATGGCCTACGTGCAACGCCACGGCGGCCAGGTCAACGCCCGCACCAGCGAGCGCCACACCGACTTCTTTTTTGAACTGCCGGTGGCCGCGTTCGAAGGCGGCCTGGCGCGTTTGTGCGACATGCTCGCTCAGCCACGCATGAACCCGGCAGAGCAACTGCGCGAACGTGAAGTGCTGCACGCAGAATTTATCGCCTGGGCCCGTGAGCCATCGGCCCGGCGCCAGTTCGAATTGCTCCAGCCGCTGAACCCGTCCCACCCGCTGCGGGCTTTTCACGCCGGTAATCGCTACAGCCTGCCGATCCAGCGCCCTGCATTTCAGCACGCCCTGCACGATTTTTACCGAACGTTTTATCACGCCGGCAACATCAGCCTGAGCCTGGTCGGCCCGGTGCCCGAAACCGAACTGCTAGCCTTGGCCGAGCGCTATACCGAACCCTTTGTCACCGGCCCAGTGAAGGCGCAAACCCGCCCACCAGCCTTGCTGCCAAACGGCGAAACCGTGTACCAGCAACTCGACGACCAGCATCTAAACCTGCTGTTCGCCTTCGAGCAGCTACCCGAGGCCTCCCGCACGGCGCTGGACTTTTTGTGCCGCTGGATCAATGCCGACAAGCCGGGAGGCCTTATCGCCTACCTGCGCGAACAGCAACTGTGCACCGGCCTGAAAGCAGAGGTGCTGTACCAGTTTGAGGGCCAGGCGCTGCTGCACATCGCCTTCAGCGCGGCGGGCAACATGACGCAAAACGCCACGCCAATCCGCGACGCGTTTTACGACTGGCTGGCCTATTTCAGCACGCAGCAACACCATCCCGCCCTGCGCAACGAATTCCAATGGCTGCGCCAGCGTCAGCTGGAGGTCAGCAGTGCGCTGGAACTGGCCCGCGCTGATGGCGAGCAACGTGTGCCTGGGTTGTCAGATCAAGCCGTAGCAGCGCTCGCAGGTCTGCTGCAACAGATGCTGCCACCGGTGCAACCGGCCGCTGGCCACGCCTGGCAGTTGCCACCGCCCAACCCGTTTTTGAGCGCCCCCGAAAAGCCAGCCAATGCGGGATTGATCCGTGGCCAGACCAGCGCTCACCGGGGCTTGCGCACCTTTGCCCAAGACCGCTTGCGCAGCCGTCGCGACCATTCGGCCATGAGCTTTAACGCAGAGCTGTCCGCCACCGGCCACGAGGCCGCGGTTTACCTGCGCTGGCGCTTGCCGACCACCCCGGCCGACAGCCTGCTGCTGGCACTGGAGAACCGCCTACGCCCGCTGCAACAGGATGCCCGCGAGGCCGGGGTCGAGTTGTCATGCAGTGCTTCAGGCCATGACTGGCAGCTGAAAATGCAGGGCTTGCACACGCCGATGCCCGCTATTCTCGAACACGCCTTGCGCGCCCTTGAAACCCCTGACGCACCGCCGGGCACCTCGCCAGCGGCGCCGTTGATGCCGATTCGCCAGTTACTTAAACGCCTGCCGCAATGCAGCCAGCCTGCCACCGATGCCACGTTGAGCGATGCCAGCCAAGGCTGGGC
>NZ_WIWK01000195.1:0-5432 GCF_009600165.1 Pseudomonas sp. FSL R10-0399 | reverse complement strand
GTGGCGGTCAGGCCGATATCGGCCCACAGCGCTTCGGCCTCGCGGGCGGCGGTCTGGTGGGCGGGGCTGAGGTGCTGCCAGCGTTGGTAGTCCAGGCGCTGACGAGCGCTGGCGTCGCCAGAATGCAGCAGCGTTTGCCACTCAATGGCTTGATCGTCGAGGTCGTCAGAGGAGGGCGTTGAAGGCATTGCGGCGGGCTCAGGCATGGTTGTGTTTGAGCCAGTCACGGCAATGGCGCAACGCCTGGCCGATGTATTTTGCCACCATACTTGGCGACACGCCCAGTTCTGCCGCGATCTGCGCTTGGGTCATGCCATCGATACGGCTCAGCAACAACGCCTTGCGAGCATTAGGTGAGAGCTGTTGCAGGGCCTCATCCAAAATGCCGATGCGCTCTTTGGCCAGCAATAAGCCTTCTGGCGGCAACCCCGGGTCGGCGATGTCGATGGACGGCGGCTCGGCGCTCAGATTACGGGTCTGGCGCTGATCAACCCGCAGCGCATCAATGGCCAAATTACCCGCCACCTTGAAAATAAAGTGCCGATCATTCAGCACCGTGACCGTATCAGGGTCGATCTTCGCCAGCTTGATCCAGGTTTCCTGTGCCACATCCGCCGCCCGATGCCGATCACGCAGGCGCCGCGTCAGGAACGACAACAGATCGTCGTAATGCTCCTGAAAGCTGGCCAGCAACGTTGAAGGGGAGGGCGAAGGCATGAACGGAAAGCCCGGACGAGAAAGGGTCATAAATGAGAAGCCGTATCATTCACGATTGCGTCCGCCAACGCAACGCCAACACACCGGCCCCCCCCTGTAGGAGCGAGCTTGCCTCGCGATCTCTTGATCTGGCTTTTGCCCCAAGAGCCTTCTCACCCGTAATAGCCTCTTGCCTCTACCTGCGCAAATGATAAAGAATATCAACCTCATTTAAATCGAGCAGCGCAGGCGCCATGGCCTCTGAAACCGAACTGGAGCGATGGTATGCCGAGTGCGCGCCGCGTCTGCGGCGCTTTCTGCTATTAAAAACACGCCAGCCCGAACTGGCGGACGACCTCACCCAAGAGTGTTTTACCCGCCTGGCCATGCGCGAGAGTGAAGAGCGCCTGCAAGAGCCCATGGCGTTCCTGTTTACCATGGCCAGCCGTCTGGTCATTGACCATCGGCGCAGCCATCAACAGACCCGCACCGACAGCGTCCCTCTGGAAACCCTGCACGACGTCGTCGACCCGATGCCCGGCCCGGACATGCGCGCCCAGGCCCAGCAAGACATGCAACGCCTGTTGCAGGCGATGGCCGCGCTGCCCCTGCGCACGCGTCAGGTGTTCCAATTGTGTCGGTTCGAAGGCATGAGTTATCAACAGGCTGCCGAACATTTGGCGATTTCCACCAGCTCCGTGCAGAAGCATCTGGCCATGGCCGTCAGCTTCGTCGCGCAAAAAATGGAGCATCGCGGATGAAAACCCTGCACCGTATGCGTGTTTATTTACCGGATATGGCTGCCTTGCCCGTCATATTCCCTATACGCCCAAAAAAGAGAACATCCTGTGATGACGCCTGACGCCACTGCTGAGCGAATCCGCCAGCAGGCCGCTGACTGGGCCGTACGCCAACGCATGGAGCGGCTGGATGCGCAACAAATGGACGCGCTGGAGCGTTGGCTGGACGCCGACCCGGCCCATGCCGATGCTCTGGCCGACGCTGAAATGCTCTGGGAGATGGCTGAAACCCTGCGCGCCAATCCGCTGTTTGCCACCCCCGTCCCTGTGGCGCGGGCCACCCGTGTGCGGCGCTTCCTGCGCGGCCTGTTCACCTGGGAGCCGCGGATGCCCGTGCGCTGGGCGGGCGTTGCAGGCCTGTTGCTGGTGGTGATGCTGGCCGTAAACAGTCGTGACACACTGGCCCCATTGATGGCCCATTACCGCACCGGCACTGGCGAGGTTCGCACCTTGACCCTCGCAGATGGCAGCCAAGTGCTGCTCGGCTCGCGCAGCGCCCTGGACGTCGATTACGACGGCCATGAACGCCGCGTGCGACTGATCCAGGGCGAGGCATTGTTCAGCCCGGCGCCGCGTCAGGGCGAAGAAAAACGTGCGTTCGTCGTCGAAGCTTCCGGCGGTCGAACCCAAGCATTGGGCACGCGCTTTTTGGTGCAACGACAAGACAGCGACAACGCCTGGGTCGGCGTGCTGCAACACAGCGTCAACGTCAGCCTGCAACAGCCCCAGAGCGAGCTGGCGCTGAGTGAGGGCCAAGCCGCCCGCTACCAACGCGGTCAGGGCATCGTCGCCCTCAACGACGACCCGACACAGCGCGCCGACTGGGCGCAGGGCGTGCTGATCTTTCGCAATGTGCCCCTCGATCAGGTGCTGCAACGCTTCTCGGACTTTCGCCCCGGCCTGCTCAAACTGGTCGCCAGCGAGCAGGCGCACACCCCGGTCAGCGGCTTGTTCCACCTCGACAACCTCGATGCCGCCATCCGTACCCTGGCAGCCGAACGCCAGCTTCAGGTCGCCCAACTGGCAGGCGTGACCGTGCTGTATTAAGCCCCGACCACGGGCTGGAAATTATTTTTACCTAGGGTGTGCGACCATCCGTCAATGCTAATGCAGATGCAATTCATTAGCATTCAAGGAGTGGTTAAGGATGAACGTAGAACGACCGATCCCCAGTCGTCTGGGACGGGCTATAGGCATGGCCATTATGCTGCTTGGCGCGGTATCGACAGGCCAGGTGGCCGCTCAGCAAAGCACGGCAACAGGGGCGCCGGGCAAGGTGGCCACGCTCGACAGCGTTCGTCCGTTCAACGTGCCCGCTCAGCCACTGGACACCGCCATCTACGCCTTGGCCGCTCAAGCCGGGATCGATCTGCTGGTCGGCGACGCACAGCTGCAAGGCCGCACGGGCCACGCCGTGCAGGGCAACTACAGCATCGCCGCGGCCCTGAGCCAGTTGCTCGACGGCAGCGGCATCCGCTTCGAACACAACCAGGCCCAAGGCAGCAAACGCCCGTCCGTGCAGTTGTTCCAACTGCCGGTGCACGAAGGCAATGTGCTGAGCTTGTCGGCCACCCAAGTCAACGCCGCGCACCCTGGGGACTGGGTCTACCAGGCGCCGCGTTCGGTCAACGTGGTCAGCCGCGAACAACTGGACCGCAACCCGCCACGCCACGCCGCCGACATGCTCGAAGAAACCACCGGCGTGTACTCGGCGGTCAGTCAGCAAGACCCCGGTTTGTCCGTCAACATTCGCGGCATTCAGGACTATGGCCGGGTCAACATGTCGGTCGACGGCATGCGCCAGAACTATCAACAAAGCGGCCACCAGCAACGCAACGGCACGCTGTATGTCGACCCCGATTTGCTCTCCCAGGTCGTGATTGAAAAGGGCGCCACGTCCACCATGGGCGGCGCGGGCGTAATTGGCGGTATTGCCAACTTCCGCACCCTCGAAGCGTCGGACCTGCTCACCGATGGCAAAGAAATCGGCGGCCGTATCCGCGCCACCACAGGCCTGGGCGGGCTGGGCAATGGCACCCACTTTATCGGCAGCTCGGCCTTTGCCATCGGCGGCGAAGTCTGGGACATGCTGGTGGCCGCGAGCGAGCGCCATCTGGGCGACTATGACCCAGGCACCAAAGGCTCCATCGGCGAACTGCGCACAGGCTCTGCCGCCCACCCGGAAAACGCCACCCGCCTTAAAAACTCCCCGGTGGAATACTCAGGCTCGGTGATGCGCTCACGCCTGATCAAACTCGGCCTCAACCTGCCACAAGACCAGCGCTTGCAACTCAGCTACCTGGTGACCAACGTCAACTACACCGACGCCAACATGATGAACGTCGAGAAGGCCGACCTCTGGGACAAACTCGGCAGCAACAGCGTCAGGGCGCAGAACCTGGCGCTGGACTACAGCTACACACCGGACAACCCGCTGATCGACTTCAAGGCCAAGGTCTACCACGTCGACAACCGCAACCAACAGAGCACCCTGGCGCGCGGTATCAGCCCTGGCTACAAGGTCACCTACCAGACCGACACCTACGGCCTGCAAGCGCAGAACACCTCGCTGTTTGCACTGGGTGAACGCTCCATCATCAAAGCCAACTACGGGCTGGAGTTCTTCTACGACAAAGTGCGCCCCAACTCGACCCAAGCCGTGGCTGAAGGCGCCGTGCTCGATACCCCGGACTCAGAAAACATGACACCCAAGGGCGATCGTGGCGTGGCCAGCCTGTTCACGCGTCTGGATTACGACTACGACGACTGGTTCAACGTGAACGCGGGCTTGCGCTACGACCGTTACCGGCTGCGCGGCAAAACCGGCCTTGAAACCCGCACGTTCGTGATTGGCACCACCAAGCAGATCGGCGAGTCGGTGCACTACGATGTTGACGAAGAGCAAGGCCGCTTCTCGCCCACCTTCGACCTATCGGTCAAGCCGGGCCTGGACTGGATGCAACTGTTCGCCACTTACGGCAAGGGCTGGCGCCCACCGGCCGTGACCGAAACCATGATCAGCGGGCGGCCCCATGGCGGGGGTGCAGAATTCACCTACCCCAACCCGTTCCTCAAGCCAGAGACCTCGACCACCTGGGAAGTGGGCGTCAACGTCTTCAAAGACAGCCTGTTCCTGGACGGCGACCGCATAGGCGCCAAAGTGTCGTACTTTGACACCCGGGTCGACGACTTCATCTTCATGAACATGGCCTTGCAAAAGCCGGGTTATGGCATGGCCAGCCTGGGCAACAGCGCCTACGTCAACAACCTCAAAGAAACCCGCTTCAAGGGCATTGAGTACCAGTTGGACTACGACGCGGGCCGCGCCTATGGCCAGTTCAACTACACGCATATGATCGGCACCAACGACTACTGCAGCAAAACCGCCTGGCTGGGCGGCGTCACCAAAATCGTCAAAAAACCCGGCAGCCGTCAGCCGGTAGACGCCATGATCCCTGATGACATCGCCAACGGCTCCTCGCATTGCGGCGCCATCCTCGGTTCTGCCGAACACATGCCGATGGACCGCGGCACCCTCACCTTGGGCGCGCGCTTCTTCGAGCGCAAACTGGATATCGGCGCCCGCGCCCGTTACAGCGGCGGCTACTCCATCGCCGGCGGCCCGGACGTGACCGTCTCCCAGGGCGGCGTTTACCCGGCAGACTGGAAGCCCTACACCGTCTACGACCTGTACGGCAGCTACCGGGTCAACGACCAATTAAACCTGCGTGTGGCCATGGAAAACGTCACCGACCGCGCCTACCTCGTCCCGCTGGGCGACGTACTGGCCTTCACCCTGGGCCGTGGGCGAACCCTGCAAGGCAGTGTCGAATACCAGTTCTAATCTTCACCCCTCCCCCTGTAGGAGGGGCCGCCCCGTCTTCGACGCCGCGCTGTCGCGCAGCAAACTGGGTCTAGAGTTGAAGAGCGCGCGCG
>NZ_WIWK01000194.1:0-5466 GCF_009600165.1 Pseudomonas sp. FSL R10-0399 | reverse complement strand
GCCACCGCAACCGCAGCGCCAACACCGGCCGCTGCACCCGCTGCGGCGACACCCGCTACGCCGGCGACAACCCCTACCAGCGCTTCTTAAGCGTGGTTGATTGCGGCGCGCAGCGTTTGCAGCGCGCCGTGATCAGGGTGTTCAACCCCGCTGACCAGTCTTTGCAGCCAGTCGCAGTCGTCTTGCGATTGCGCAGGTAACCAGCCCAGGGTTGCCGCCTCCAGACGTCGCAATAACGTCCGTTCTGCCTCCAGCTCCAAGCCTTTGATCAGCCCGAGTAACGCAGACAGTTCGTCATCGTGCGTGGCCGCTTCGCGCCATTGCGTGCGTAATTGGCGCAAGGGCTGCACGACGTCGCGTTGCCAAGGCTCGGCGCAGGCCCGCAAGCACTCAAAACGCGCCTCATCGCAGGCGATACGCCGGTGTTCCAGCCAGGCTGCGCACAGCAGCAGGCACACATCCAGGCCCTGACGTTGCAGGCTTAAACAGGCGTGCTCAATGCCGGGCAGGGCATAGACCTTCAAACAGTAATTCCACAGATCGGTCTGCATAGTGCAATTCGCGCCAGTTGAGAGGGAAGCTGGTAGACTCCGCGGCCATTATGATCCGACTTCAGAACCTGACTTTACAGCGTGGCCCTCAGCGTCTGCTAGAAGACGCCGAGCTGACCCTGCACGCCGGCCACAAAGCCGGTTTGGTCGGCGCCAATGGCGCCGGTAAATCCACTTTGTTCGCCTTGCTGCTGGGTGAGTTGACGCCTGATTCCGGGGATTGTCTGCTACCGGCCGACTGGCGGATTGCCCACATGCGGCAAGAAATCGACACCCTCGATCGCATTGCGATCGACTACGTGCTCGATGGCGACCAGCGCTTGCGCGAGGTGCAAGCCAATCTCGCCCAGGCTGAGGCCGCCCAGGACGGTGCCGCGCAGGCGCGCTGGCATGCCGAACTGGACAGCGCCGACGGTTACACCGCCGATGCCAGGGCGCGCAAAATGCTTGCCGGGCTGGGGTTTACCAACGAACAAATGGACCGCCCGGTCGCCGACTTCTCCGGCGGCTGGCGGATGCGCCTTAACCTGGCCCAGGCCCTGATGTGCCCGTCCGATCTGTTGTTGCTCGACGAACCGACCAACCACTTGGACCTCGACGCCATTCTGTGGCTCGAAGACTTCCTCAAAAGCTACCCCGGCACCATGCTGCTGATCTCCCACGACCGGGACTTCCTCGACGCCGTGGTCGATAACATCGCTCACGTCGAACAGCGCAAAATTACCCTCTATCGCGGGGGTTACAGCGCCTTTGAACGTGCCCGCGCCGAGCGTCTGGCCCAGCAACAACAGGCCTACGAGAAGCAGCAGGCGCAACGTGCGCACATGGAAAGCTACATCGCCCGTTTCAAGGCCCAGGCCACCAAGGCCCGTCAGGCGCAGAGCCGGATCAAGGCCCTTGAGCGCATGGAAGAACTGAGCGCGGCCCACGTCGACTCACCGTTCAACTTCGTGTTCCGTGAAGCGGTCAAACTCTCCAGCCCGTTGCTCGACTTGTCGGACGCGCGCCTGGGGTACGGCGACAAAACCATCCTTGAGAAGGTCAAGCTGCAACTGGTGCCGGGTGCCCGCATCGGTTTGCTCGGCCCGAACGGTGCCGGCAAGTCGACCCTGATCAAAAACCTGGCGGGTGAGCTGGTTCCGCTGGCGGGGCGTCTGGCTCGCGGCGAAAACCTGTCGGTCGGTTACTTTGCCCAGCATCAACTCGACTCACTGGACTCCAAGGCCAGCCCGTTGCTGCACTTGCAGCGTCTGGCGCCGACTGAGCGTGAGCAAGTATTGCGTGACTTCCTCGGCGGGTTCGACTTTCGCGGGGCGCGCATCGACGAGCCGGTGCTGAACTTCTCGGGCGGTGAAAAAGCCCGTCTGGCCCTCGCGCTGATCGCGTGGGAACGCCCGAACCTGTTGCTGCTCGACGAACCGACCAACCACCTTGATCTGGAAATGCGCCTGGCCCTGACTATGGCCTTGCAAGAGTTCAGTGGTGCGGTGCTGGTGGTGTCTCACGATCGTCACTTGCTCAAAAGCACCACCGACGAGTTCTTGCTGGTGGCCGATGGCAAAGTCCAGGAGTTCGACGGCGACCTCGACGACTACGCCCGTTGGCTGGCTGATTACCGCCTGCGCAATGCGCCGGTGAGCAACACCGTAATCAACCCGGACAAGACCGATAAAAAGGCTCAACGTCAGGCGGCGGCTGCGTTGCGTCAGCAACTGGCACCGCACAAGCGTGAAGCCGACAAGCTCGAAAGCGAGTTGGGCAAAGTCACTGAAAAGCTCGCCCGGATCGAGACCAGCCTCGGTGACAGCGGCGTCTACGAGGCGGCGCGCAAAGATGAGCTGCGTGAGTTGCTGGCCGATCAGGCCAAGCTCAAAGTGCTCGAAGGCCAGCTCGAAGAGCGCTGGATGGAAGCCCTGGAAGTGCTTGAGACCTTGCAAGCCGAACTGGAAGCCCTGTCCTGATGGAGTCGCTCAACTTACCCGTACCGGCCGAGTTGATCGCGCCCCTGTGGATTGGCGTGCAGATCTTGCTGATCCTGCTGGCGGGGTACTTCCTGCAACGCGTGGTTGCGCGTTTTCTGACCCGCCTGGGCGAGCGTTACCCTTTGCCGTCGCAGTTGCTGTTGCCGCTGCGAGGCGGGTTGCGCTGGTTCATCATGGGCAGCGCGGTGATCTTCGTTCTCGAACGCCTTGGCGTTTCGGCCACGGTGTTGTGGACCGCGCTGTCAGGCTTTGTGGCGGTGGCGGCGATTGCCTTCTTCGCCATGTGGAGCGTGTTGTCCAACCTGCTGTGCGCGGTGTTGATCTTCACCGTGGGGCCGTTTCGCATTGGCGACGTGGTGGAGTTGCTCGATACCCTCGACAAGCCGGGGGTCAAAGGTCGCGTCGTGGCCATCAACCTGCTGTACACCACCCTGGTTGAGCCTGCCGAAGCCGGCAGTGGCAGCAGCATGGTGCAAGTCCCCAACAGCCTGTTCTTCCAGCGCTCCGTGCGCCGCTGGCGCGAAGGCGATCTGTAAACACCCTTCCCTCTGTAGGAGCGAGCTTGCCTCGCGATCTTTTGATCTTAAAAAAGATCGCGAGACAAGCTCGCTCCTACACGTAATATCCGCAAAAACATCTGGTTAATTTTCAGCCCGCGCATTAGCTTAAGGACTTGTTACAGTTTTTGTCCGAGGTGTGCGATGTCGCTGGAAACGTGGTTGGCCTTTTTCGCTGCTTGCTGGGTCATCAGCCTGTCGCCTGGCGCAGGCGCCATTGCGTCGATGTCGTGCGGCCTGCAATACGGCTTCTGGCGCGGCTATTGGAATGCGCTGGGCCTGCAACTGGGTCTGGCCCTGCAAATCTTCATTGTCGCCGCCGGTGTCGGTGCCATCCTCGCCGCGTCGTCCTCCGCCTTCTACGCGATCAAATGGTTTGGCGTGGCCTACCTCGTTTACCTCGCCGTTAAACAGTGGCGTGCCTTGCCGTCCGATCTCAGCGACGACTCGGCCATCCGCCCCATCGGTAAACCGCTGGCGCTGGTGTTTCGTGGCTTTCTGGTGAATGTCAGCAACCCCAAAGCGCTGGTGTTCATGCTCGCGGTGCTGCCGCAGTTTGTGAACCCGAACGAACCGTTGGTGAGCCAGTACCTGACCCTGGGCGTGACCATGATCGCCGTCGATCTGATCGTCATGGCCGGTTACACCGGCTTGGCGTCCAAGGTCTTGCGTCTGCTGCGCACGCCCAAACAGCAGCGCCGCCTGAACCGCACCTTTGCCGGTTTGTTCGTGGGTGCCGCAGGGTTTCTGGCGACGTTGCACCGCGCCACTACCTAAAAATCTTGAGTCGCGGTCATTGGAAGTGAACAATGTGTTACTTCTCATTTCCACCCGGATCTTTCAATGACCGCCCGATCGCGCTGTTTGGCCTGGCTGATGGTGCCAGTGCTCGCGTTGTGCAGCCTCGCTGTTTCAGCCAATTCCCCAGAAGGTGCTTCCCAAGCGTTGCACCTTATTGACTACATCGGTGCGGACTATCCGCCTACGGTCGAAGACGGCAAAGTCATCGACGAAACCGAGTATCACGAACAGTTAGAGTTCCTCACCGTCCTCAAGGGTCTGATTGCTGACTTGCCTGAACGCCCTGAGCGTGCGGAGTTGGCACAGGGCGTTAACGCCCTGCAATCGGCCATTGAACAGCGCGAAGACGGCGCCAAGGTCGCCCGTGAAGCGCGCCAGTTAGGGGCCAAGCTGGCCGTCGCGTACGAAGTCAGCCAAGCGCCGGTGATTACCCCGGATCCTGCACGCGGTGAGCCGCTGTACGCCCTGCATTGCTCAGTGTGCCATGGTGCCACCGGCGCCGGGGACGGCCCGGCCAGCATGGGCATGACCCCGCCACCGGCCAACCTGCGCGATGCTGCGCGTCTTGACCGCCTGAGCCTCTACGCGATTTTCAACACCTTGGCGCTGGGCGTTGAAGGCACCGACATGCCTGCTTTTGCCGACCAACTGGACGACCGTCAGCGCTGGGACCTGGCCACCTATGTGGCGGGCCTGAGTGCAGACCCAGCGGCGGCTAAAGCAGACAAAACCTACGACCTCGCTGAATTGGCCCGTCAGACCCCCGGCGAAGTGCTTGCCGCAGAAGGCCCGCAAGCCGCTGCCACGTTCCGCGCACAGCGGGCACAGCCGCCGCAGGTCAAGCGCGGCCCGGCGCAGTTGCTCGACTACACCAGCCAAACCCTGGACAAAAGCCTGGCGGCCTATCGCGAGGGTGATCGCGAGCAAGCCTACGACCTGTCTGTAGCGGCCTACCTGGAAGGCTTTGAGCTGGTAGAAAGCTCGCTGGACAACGTCGACAGCAGCGTGCGTAAAACCACCGAAAAAGCCCTGATGGCGTATAGGCAATCGCTGCAGGACGGCTTGCCAATCGAACAGGTCGAGCAGCGTCTGGACGCGGCCAAAGCCTTGCTCAAAGAGTCTGCCGGGCTGCTGGGCAGCGATGGCTTGAGCTGGTCCCTGAGCTACATTTCGGGTTTGTTGATTCTGCTGCGTGAAGGCCTGGAAGCGATTCTGGTGCTGGCGGCGATCCTCGCCTTCTTGCGCAACACCGGCCAGCAATCGGCGGTACGCAGCGTCAACATCGGCTGGGGCCTGGCTTTGGTCGCGGGCTTGGCCACGTGGGCGCTGGCCGCCTATGTGATTGACGTCAGCGGCGCCCAACGCGAACTGCTCGAAGGCTGCACCGCGCTGTTTGCCAGCGTCATGGTGCTGTGGCTCGGCGTGTGGATGCACGACCGCCGCCACGCCGATGCCTGGCAGGACTACATCAAAAGCAGTTTGGTCAGCGGCGGCGGGCGGTTTGGCTTTGCGGTGCTGGCGTTCTTCTCGGTGTACCGCGAACTGTTCGAAGTGATCCTGTTCTACGAAACCCTG
>NZ_WIWK01000193.1:0-5504 GCF_009600165.1 Pseudomonas sp. FSL R10-0399 | reverse complement strand
GGGTGGCGCGGGTAAACGTGTCGCTGACGGTGGCCTGCCATGTGGCAGCAACGTGGGCGGTGTCCGGCGTGATGGCGGCCTCGCACAGGCGTTGTTCGCTGTCATCGGCGCTGGTCAGTTCCACGGTAAAGCGCCACACCTCGGGGAGGGCGGCGAGCATTCGCGCGTGGCTTTCGTCGGTGCCGTCACCGAGCCGCTCCACCCATTCGCTGGAGCGGCGCAGGTGGTAAGTGACTTCTTTGACGGCTTTGGCGGCGATACCGGCGATACGCTCGTCGCTGGACTGGCTCAAGCCTTCTAGGACCGGCAGGTGCCAGGCGTCATACAAAAACTGCTTGAGAATGGTGACCGCGTAATCGCCATTGGGTTGCTCCACCAGCAGCAAATTGCGATAGGCCCGCTCATCCCGGCGAAAGGCCAGGTGGTCGGCGTCGCGGCCGTCATCCAGCAATTCGGCGGCGTATTCCAGCCAGTTGCGCGCCTGGCCGACCAAGTCGAGGCCGACGTTCATCAGCGCCAGTTCTTCTTCCAGTGCGGGCGCATGGCCGCACCACTGGCACAGGCGCTGGCCCTGGATCAGGGCGCTGTCGCCGAGGCGCAGGAGGTATTCGATCAGATCAGTGTTTGGCTTCATGGTTGACCTCACATGTGCCCGACTTCGGCCGGCAACTCGTAGAAGCTGGCGTGGCGGTAGACCTTGTCGTCGGCCGGGTCAAACAACGGGTCTTTTTCATCCGGCGACGAGGCGGTAATCAACATGGAGGGCACCACCCACAGGCTGACACCTTCGCTGCGGCGGGTGTACAGCTCGCGGGCGTTCTCGATGGCCATGGTGGTGTCGGCGGCGTGAACGCTGCCAACGTGCTTGTGGTTGAGGCCGTGCTTGCTGCGCACAAAGACTTCAAAGAGGGTCCATTCAGACATAGCTGTAACTCCGGATCAGGCAGCGTTCTTATTGTGTTTTTTACGGGCATGGGCGACGGCGGCTTCGCGCACCCAGGCGCCGTCTTCAATGGCCTTGCGGCGGGTGGCGACGCGCTCCTGGTTGCACGGGCCGTTGCCCTTGAGCACTTCGTAGAATTCGTTCCACTGGATTTCGCCGAAGTCGTAATGACCGCGTTCGGCGTTCCACTTCAGGTCCGGGTCGGGGCAGGTGCAGCCCAGCAGTTCAAGCTGTGGAATGGTTTGGTCGATGAAACGCTGGCGCAATTCGTCGTTGCTCTGGCGCTTGATCTTCCAGGCCATGGACTGGGCGCTGTTGGGGGAGTGTTCGTCGCTGGGGCCGAACATCATCAGCGACGGCCACCAGAGGCGGTTGATCGCGTCCTGGACCATGTCTTTTTGTGCCTGATTGCCTTCGCGCATCATGGTCAGGAGGATTTCGTAGCCCTGACGCTGATGAAAGCTCTCTTCCTTGCAGATACGCACCATGGCCCGTGAATAAGGCCCGTAAGAGGTGCGCTGCAGCACTACCTGGTTGACGATGGCCGCGCCATCCACCAGCCAGCCCACGGCGCCCATGTCGGCCCAGTTCAGGGTCGGGTAATTGAAGATGCTCGAGTACTTGGCCTTGCCGCTGTGCAGCTTGGCGATTTCTTCGTCGCGATCGGCGCCCAGGGTTTCCATCGCGCTGTACAGGTACAGGCCGTGGCCGGCTTCGTCCTGGATCTTGGCCATCAATTGCAGTTTGCGTTTGAGCGACGGCGCGCGAGTGACCCAGTTGCCTTCCGGCAACATGCCGACGATTTCTGAGTGGGCGTGTTGAGAGATCTGGCGGATCAGGGTTTGCCGATAGGCATCGGGCATCCAGTTTTTGGCTTCGATCTTGATTTCGGCGTCGATTTTTTCCTGGAAGGCGCGTTCCTGATCGGACATCTCGGCCAGGTCCTTGATGCGCTTAACGCCGGTTTCTACAAGCTGTGCGTACATGGGGCTCTCCCGCCTTGCATGTGTTCATAGGCATGGAGAACTTTATAAGCGATACAAAAATTAATATCAAACACAAAATACTGTGTTCTATTTATTTTTGTATCGCTTTCGGTGAGTCCCGGTTTTTGCCAGGCGAAAAAAACCCCGCAAAAGCGGGGCTGTACGTCAATCATCTGTAGGAGCGAGCTTGCCTCGCGATCTTTTGATGCTGAAAAGATCGCGAGACAAGCTCGCTCCTACAGGCCAGTAGTTAGGCTTTAGGGCGTTTATCGATCACGTGGCAGGCTTTGCCTTCCGAGCGCTTGAGCGAATGCAGCGGCTGCAAAACGATACGCGAGCTGATGCCGATATGGGTTTTGATATGTCGGCTCAGCTCGTTGGTCACGGCGCTCTGTTGTTCGCTGCTGAGGTGTTGATGCTCGGCTTTAAGCTCTACATGCACGTCCACGCTGTCGAGATTGCCATTGCGATACAGATGGATCTCATAGCTCTCGCAAAGTTGTTTTACTTTGAGTACTTGTTCCTCGACCTGGGTCGGGAACACGTTGACCCCGCGAATGATCAGCATGTCATCGCTGCGCCCGGTGATTTTGTCGATGCGCCGCATGGGCCGCGCCGTGCCTGGCAGCAGGCGCGTGAGGTCGCGGGTGCGGTAGCGGATCATGGGCAGCGCCTCCTTGCTCAGGGAGGTGAACACCAGTTCGCCCATTTGCCCGTCTGGCAGCACCTCGCCGGTGACCGGGTCGATGATTTCGGGGTAGAAGTGGTCTTCCCAAATGGTCGGGCCGTCTTTGCTTTCTGCGCACTCCATGGCAACGCCGGGGCCCATGATTTCCGAGAGGCCGTAGATGTCCAGTGCGGTGATGCCCAGTCGCGCTTCGATGGCGCTGCGCAGTTCGCCGGTCCACGGCTCGGCGCCGAAGATCCCCAGGCGCAAGGCCAGCTTGTGCGGGTCGATGCCCTGGCGTTCCAGCTCATCGGCAATATTGAGCATGTACGAGGGGGTGACCATGATGATGTCCGGCTGGAAATCCTTGATCAGTTGCACTTGCTTTTCGGTCTGCCCGCCGGACATCGGGATCACCGTGCAACCCAGACGTTCAGCTCCGTAGTGAGCGCCCAGACCGCCGGTAAACAGGCCGTAGCCATAGGAAATATGCACCTTGTCGCCTCGCTGGCCGCCAGCGGCGCGAATCGAGCGGGCAACCACATTGGCCCAAGTGTCGATGTCGTTCTGGGTATAGCCCACCACCGTTGGTTTGCCGGTGGTGCCGCTGGAGGCGTGCAGGCGTACGACCTCATTCATGGGCACGGCAAACATGCCGTACGGGTAACTGTCGCGCAGGTCGTTCTTGGTGGTGAAGGGGAACTTGGCCAGATCCGCCAGAGACGTGACGTCGTTGGGGTGAATGCCCAGTGCATCGAAGCGCTGACGGTACAGCGGCACGTTGTTGTAGGCGTGGCCCAGGCTCCAGCGCAGGCGTTCGAGCTGGTGTTCACGCAATTGATCGACGCTGGCAGTTTCCATCGGGTCCAGCAGCGGGTTAAGCACGGTCGTTGACATTGGCATGTTCATGAGTTCACTCGAATTATTTTTGTCTATCAGCCCGGCTTACATGCCGGGCCTTGAGTGCATGCCCCAAGGATACCGCTCGGCTCCCCGGGAATCGCGAATCTTTTAGTCGCCCAGGCGTTCGATGATCAGCGCTATGCCCTGGCCGACGCCGATACACATGGTGCACAGGGCATAGCGGCCACGACGTTCTTCCAGTTCATGCAGGGCGGTGGTGACCAGTCGTGCGCCACTCATGCCCAGCGGGTGGCCCAGGGCAATGGCGCCGCCATTGGGGTTTACCCGTGGGTCGTTGTCGGCCAGGCCCAGCTCGCGCAGAACCGCCAGGCCTTGTGCGGCAAAGGCTTCGTTGAGTTCGATTACATCCATGTCGTCCAAGCTCAGGTTGGCCAGCTCCAGCACTTTGTGGGTGGCAGGTACCGGGCCGATGCCCATGATGCGCGGTTCAACACCGGCGGCGGCCATTGCCACCACTCGGCCTCGGGCGACCAAACCGAAGCGCTTGGCCACTTCGGGGCTGGCCAGCAACAGCGCGCAGGCACCGTCATTGACCCCCGAGGCGTTGCCTGCGGTGATGCTGCCGCCTGCACGAAAGGGCGTGCCGAGTTTTTGCAGTTGTTCGAGGGTGGTATCGCCACGCGGGTGTTCGTCGTGCTCGACCACTTTGGCCGGGCCTTTGCGCTGGGCAATCTGTACCGCGACGATTTCTTTGGCCAGGCGCCCGCTGGCTTGGGCAGCCGCGGCGCGTTGCTGACTGCGCAAGGCGAAGGCGTCCTGATCGGCTCGGGAGATAGCAAACTGCTCGGCGACGTTTTCAGCGGTTTCGGGCATCGAATCGACGCCGTGAGCCTGTTTCATCAGCGGGTTGATAAAGCGCCAGCCGATGGTGGTGTCGTACAGCTGGGCTTCGCGTGAAAACGCCTGCTCGGCCTTGCCCATGACCATGGGCGCGCGGGACATTGACTCAACGCCACCGGCCAGCATCAAACCGGCCTCGCCACAGCGAATGGCGCGGGCGGCGTTGCCGATGGCGTCCAGCCCGGAACCGCACAAACGATTGAGGGTGGTGCCCGGTACACTCACTGGCAGCCCGGCGAGCAAGGCCGACATGCGCGCGACGTTGCGGTTGTCTTCGCCGGCCTGGTTGGCGCAACCGTAGATCACATCGTCGACGCTGTTCCAGTCTACTTGCGGGTGACGGCGCAGCAGCTCACGCAGCGGCACCGCGCCAAGGTCGTCGGTGCGCACACTGCTCAAGGCACCGGCATAACGGCCAATCGGGGTGCGTACCGCGTCGATGATCAAGGCGTCATTCATTGGGGGTCTCCTGCGCCAGCACCGTGCCGCGCACTTTGTAGGATTTGCCATGGAACAGCGCAATCAGCTGGCCCAGTTGGTTGGTAATGCGCACGTCGTAATTGCCGGTGCGCCCGGCGCGGCTTTGCTCGCGGCACTCGGCGCTCAAGGTGTCACCCAGGTGGGCCGGGGCAACGTAGTCGATGCTGCAACCGAGGCCGACGGTGGCGTCGTTGTAGCTGTTGCAGGCCAGGGCGAATGCCGAGTCGGCCAAGGCAAACAGGTAGCCGCCGTGGCAGGTGCCGTGCCCCTGAATCATGTCGGCGCGCACGCTCATGCTCACGTGCGCGCAGCCGGGTGCTGCTGCCAGTAAATGCATGCCCATGGCCTGGCTGGCTGCGTCACGCTTGAGCATTGCCTGGGCACATTGGTTGGCCAGGTTCATGGCTTCAAGGTCAGTCATGCAGTGTTCTCCCTTCAGCGACACGGCGGCGCAGCAGTAACGACGGCCGATAGCGGTCTTCGCCGTACGTGGCTTGCAGGTTGTGCAGCACCCGCAGCACATAGGCCGGGCCGATGGCGTCAGCCCAGGCCAACGGACCTTGGGGGTAGTTGACGCCAGCGCGCATCGCCAGATCGATGTCAGCGGCTGAGGCCACGCCTTGCAGCAGCGCGTCGGCGGCCTCGTTGGCCAGCATGGTCACGG
>NZ_WIWK01000192.1:0-5541 GCF_009600165.1 Pseudomonas sp. FSL R10-0399 | reverse complement strand
TTGGTGGAGCTAAACGGGATCGAACCGTTGACCTCTTGCATGCCATGCAAGCGCTCTCCCAGCTGAGCTATAGCCCCAAACAGTCAGTGTTGCGTGTTGCTGTGTGGACGGGGCGCATATTAAGACTGGATCGGTAGGCTGTCAAACTTATTTTTAAAAATTTCTAAAAAAATTTGCCGTGAGAACAACCACTTACCCTTAAAACCCCGAAAACACGGGGGCGCGCTGATTAAATTTGTAGTCGCTGCCGCAGGCTGCGATGGGCTGCATAGCAGCCCTGCTGTTCCAAAATACCTTCGGCCCCTCTCGCAGCCTTCGGCAGCGACTACAAATAAACGCGAATCAAGCCATTGCGCTGAACAGCTTTTCCCACTCTTTGTTTTCTTTCTTCGACACGCCACCCAGCAGGTCCAGCGCCTGACGCAGACGGAAACGCGTCAGGTCCGGGCCCAGGATCTCCATGGCATCCAGTACCGACACCGAGCTGGCCTGGCCAGTGATGGAAGCGAACATCAGCGGCATGGCATCACGCAGCTTCAGTTCAAGGGATTCCACCACGGTCTGAATGCACGCCGTGATCGCGTCTTTCTCCCACTGACGCAGGCTTTCGAGCTTCCACAAAATCAACTGCATCAACTGGCGTACTTGATCGCCGGAGAGCTTTTTGTGCTCAAACAGCTTGGCATCCAGCTGCACGCCGCCTGCGAAGAAGAACCCGGCCAACGGCGCGATCTGGCTGAAGGTTTCAACCCGGCCCTGCACCAGCGGCGCGATCTTCATCATGTAGTCGGGGTTCAACGCCCAGTGCTGCACGCGGCTGGCGAACTCTTCCAGCGGCAAGTCACGCAGCCATTGGCCATTGAGCCAGGAAAGCTTCTCGATATCGAAAATCGGCCCGCCCAGGGAGACACGGGACAGATCAAAGTTATCGACCATTTCTTGCAGCGAGAACTTCTCGCGCTCGTCCGGCATCGACCAGCCCATGCGGCCCAGGTAGTTGAGCATGGCCTCAGGCATAAAGCCCATGCGCTCGTAGAACGTCACCGACGTCGGGTTCTTGCGCTTGGACAGCTTGCTCTTGTCCGGGTTACGCAGCAGCGGCATGTAGCACAACTGCGGTTGTTCCCAGCCAAAGTATTCGTACAGCAGGATCAGTTTTGGCGCCGATGGCAGCCATTCTTCGCCACGCAGCACGTGGGTGATGCCCATCAGGTGGTCATCGACCACGTTGGCCAGAAAGTACGTTGGCAGGCCGTCAGCCTTCATCAGTACCTGCATGTCCATGCGGTCCCACGGGATCTCGACGTCGCCACGCAGCATGTCCGGCACCACGCACACGCCCTCGGTCGGCACTTTCATGCGGATCACGTGCGGCTCGCCTGCGGCCAGGCGGCGGTCGATTTCTTCTTGCGACAGCAGCAAGGCACGGCCGTCGTAACGCGGGGTTTCGCCCTTGGCCATTTGCTCGGCGCGCATTTGGTCCAGCTCTTCTGCGGTGCAGAAGCACGGGAACGCATAGCCCTTGTCGACCAGTTCCTGGGTGTATTGCTTGTAGATGTCACTGCGCTCGCTTTGACGGTACGGACCGTGCGGTCCGCCAACGTCCGGGCCTTCGCTCCAGGTGATCCCCAACCAGCGCAGGGCGTCGAAGATCTGCTGTTCCGACTCGCGGGTCGAACGCAATTGGTCAGTGTCTTCGATGCGCAGGATGAACTCGCCGCCATGCTGCTTGGCAAAGCAGTAGTTGAACAAAGCGATGTAAGCGGTACCTACGTGGGGGTCGCCAGTCGGTGATGGCGCGATGCGCGTGCGAACGGTGGTCATGAGCGATCTCGAAGTGAAGATAAAACAAAGGGCGAATCTTAACAGGCCGACCCGGCTCGGCTCCAGCGCAGCACGCAGGCAAAGGCCGAACATCCGACGCGCAGATGAAAAAACCTCCAAATAGAGCGTTTGTATCAAGTTGATACAGGGAAAACCCCGGGACAGAGGTGCTAATCTCGCCTCATTCTCGGTCATCCCTGTCTGGAGTCTCCCCATGGGCCACGTAGTGCTGGTGCTGGTTGAAACGGTTAACGACTGTCTGTATTTGCTGGAAGACCAGGGTTATGAACTGATTCTTGCGCCCAGCGCCGCCAGCCGCGCCGAGGCCATCGCCAGCCACGGCGCACGTATCGACGTCGTGCTGACCCGCGGCCCGCTGGGTTTGCGCGATGATGAAATGGCCGCCCTGCCCTTGCTCGGCATCATCTGCGTGATTGGCGCCGGCTATGAAGAAGTCGATTTGCAGGCCGCCAGCAATCGCGGGATCAAGGTGACCAATGGCGCCGGGGCCAACGCCTCGTGCGTGGCTGACCATACCCTGGCGCTACTGTTGTCTACGGTGCGCGGCATACCCCAAGCGGACGCCAGTGTGCGCCGCAACGAATGGATCAAAGTACGCCAGCCGAGCCTGTCCGGAAAACGCCTGGGCATTGTCGGCCTTGGCGCAGTGGGTCAAGCCATCGCCAAACGGGCCGCGCTGGGTTTTGACATGAGCGTCAGCTACCACACCCGCCAACCCCGCCCGGACAGCCCGTACACCTACCGCGCCAACGTACACGACCTGGCCAGCGCGGTGGACTTTCTGGTGCTGGCGACCCCCGGCGGTGCGGGCACGCGACACTTGGTCGACGCCAGCGTACTCCAAGCGCTGGGCCCCGACGGCTACCTGATCAACATTGGCCGGGGCAGCGTGGTCGACACTCAAGCCCTGATCACCGCCCTGGCCGCAGGCACCATCGCCGGTGCCGGGCTTGATGTGTTTGACGGCGAGCCATTGGTCCCCGATGGCCTGAAAACCCTCAGCAACGTGGTCATGACCCCGCACGTGGCCGGCCAATCGCCCGAAGCGGCTAAAGACACCGTGCAATTGGTGGTCGACAACCTGCAGGCGTTTTTTAGTGGCCAGCCGTTACTGACACCGCTGCAACTGCCTGCACCTCGCTAACACTGATTTATAAAGTCCCGGAGCCCGCGTTTGAAATTCAGCCTGCCAAAAATCGCCACCGCGCCCTTCTGCCCACCTGAAGTCAGCGGCAGCGTCCCCGTGGACACCAGGGCGCCGTTCTGGAAACGCGCGCTGAGCTTCGCCGGGCCCGGCTTGTTGATCAGCATCGGTTACATGGATCCGGGCAACTGGGCCACCGCCATCGAAGCAGGTTCGCGCTACGGCTACAGCTTGCTGTTTGTGGTATTGCTCGCCAGCCTGGCCGGGATGGCCGTGCAGTGTTTGTGCTCTCGCCTGGGCATCGCCACCGGGCGCGACCTGGCGCAACTTTGCCGCGAACGCTACAGCCAGCGCTCGGCGCGGTTTCAATGGGTATTGGCAGAAATCTCGATCATCGCCACCGACCTCGCCGAAGTACTCGGCTGCGCGCTGGCCTTCCACTTGCTGCTAGGCTGCTCGCTGACCTTCGGCATCGCCCTGACCGCCTTCGACACCCTGTTGATTCTGGCGCTGCAAGGCAAAGGCTTCCGCCGCCTCGAAGCCATCATGCTGGCTCTGGTGATGACCATCGCCGCGTGTTTTTTCGTTGAACTGGTGCTGATCAAACCCTACTGGCCGGATGTTTTCGAAGGCTTCAAACCTTCCCTTTCCGCCATCAGCGACGCCGCGCCGCTGTACATCGCCATCGGCATCATTGGCGCCACGGTCATGCCGCACAACCTCTACCTGCACACCTCCATCGTGCAAACCCGCCTGACCGGCCGCGACTACGCCAGCAAACTCGACGCCGTACGCCTGTCGCGCATCGACACCATCGGTTCGCTGACCCTGGCCCTGCTGGTCAACGCCGCCATCCTGATCCTCGCCGCTGCCGCCTTCCATCAGACCGGCCATTCTGACATCGTCGAAATCCAGGACGCCTACCGCATGCTCGACCCGCTGGTCGGCGGCGCGATGGCCAGCGTGCTGTTTGGCGTGGCATTACTGGCCTCGGGGCAAAGCTCGACCTTCACCGGCACCATTGCCGGGCAAGTGATCATGGAAGGCTACTTGAACCTGCGCATCCCCTGCTGGCAGCGCCGCCTGATTACCCGTGGCCTGGCCTTGATCCCGGCGTTCCTCGGGGTGTGGCTGATGGGCGATGACGCCGTGGGCAAACTGCTGATCCTTAGCCAGGTCGTGCTGAGCCTGCAACTGCCCTTTGCGCTCTACCCGCTGATCCGCATGACCAGCGACCCGACGCTCATGGGGCCTTTCGCAAATCGGCTGCCGACAAAGCTGCTGGCGTGGTTCCTGTTTGCCGTGATCAGCGGGGCGAATGTGTGGTTGATTGCGCAGATTGGATTTGGGGATTGAAAACGGTTCGTGTAGCCACATCTGCGCCAGCAGCAATAACGGAAAGCACCGGCTTTGAGAGTCACAAAGCCATATCCAGGAAAAACAAACTCATCCACCCAACTTTTAACTCTCCACCCCAAAAAACCAAGTTGCCGTTATTTAAACGGCGCCTTAACCCTCTACAATTAGGCACAATACTTTAACAGTCTACACCCGAGCATGGCGTAAAAAAACAACTACAGAGAAATGCAGTTGTAGTGAATTTTCCAGAGCACCCACCCAAGTAAGAACTTCGCCTTTATTGCGACGGAAATTTCATACAAATAGGTTTCAGTATTCGAAAAACCTTACAAGAACAATCAACACACACCCCACACACACCTACAACACCATGAATAGTAAGAAAAATATATTAGCACCCCCACCCTTCATAAAAACCAAGCACTTTTAAAACACTTTTTCCCCACAAAAAAAAACCAATGACAGATCAACTGCGCCTAGCTACCATCCATCCAAGCCGCAAAAATCAAACTCAATAAACCTCCATTGCTAACTAAAAAAGGATATGACACATATGTCTTCCTCACTAACCCCACCTACTGTTTCGAACGAAACAGCAGGAGACGGCGTAGAATGTAGCAATGCATCGTGGACTTTTGGAGGTACTACCCCACAGCATTTCGATTCCCATGTATCCAAGTCCGTACCTCACTATAAAGACGGGCACAGTATTGTACTGTCACTCAGCGATTTTTTCGTAAAACATGACAGCACATGCTACGAACTTGGAAGTTCCACCGGCACTTTAACCAGACAGCTTGCACTGCGTCACTGCTCCTCGACAAACTGGGTCGGCATAGATTTGGAACCGGCGATGACACTCAAAGCCAATGACCATTTGTGCGCACCCAAACAAGACAACGTTAGTTTCATAACCGACGATATATTGACCTTCCCCTTTGCAAAAAGTGATTTAATTGTTGCTTACTACACTATTCAATTTGTGCACCCACGTGCTCGTCAGTTATTAATTGATCGCATCTACGAATCTTTGAACTGGGGCGGCGCATTCATTATGTTTGAAAAAGTCAGAGGACCAGACGCTCGATTTCAAGACATCCTCAACAGTCTTTATATAGGGCGGTTGCAGGATCTGAGTGCAACACGGTTATTGAATTGAAGCGGGAGCATCATGCCGCATCACCACGGCTTCT
>NZ_WIWK01000191.1:0-5698 GCF_009600165.1 Pseudomonas sp. FSL R10-0399 | reverse complement strand
GCTCACCGCCGAGCGCTTTGTGCCCAGCCCGTTTGCGCCGGGCGTGCGTCTGTACCGCAGCGGTGACCTGGCCCGCCAGCGCGCTGACGGCAACATCGACTACCTGGGGCGAATCGATCAGCAAGTGAAGATTCGCGGGTTCCGCATCGAGCTGGGCGAAATCGAAACCTGCCTCAAGCAGCAAGTGGGCGTGAGCGATGCGGTGCTGAGCGTGCATCAGGGCCAGCTCTGCGCCTATGTGGTGGCCGAGCAGACGCCAACCGATCCGTTGGCGTGGCGCGAGCAATTGCGCACCGCGCTCAAGGTCGATTTGCCGGATTACATGGTGCCGACCCACTGGCTGCTGCTGGAAGCCCTGCCGCTGACCGGTAACGGCAAGCTCGATCGCAAGGCGTTGCCATTGCCTGACGCCGAGCACTGGCAGCGCCCTTACAGCGCCCCGGTGGGCGAGCTGGAAACCAGGCTGGCAACGATCTGGGCCCAGGTGCTGGAGGTCGAGCGAGTAGGGCGCCACGACAACTTCTTTGAATTGGGCGGGCACTCGCTGCTCGCAGCCCAGGCCAACGCCCGGATCGAACTGGAACTGGGCCTTGAAGTGGCGCTGCGCGCGCTGTTCGAAACCCCCGACCTGCACGCCTATGCCGCCCTGGTACAGGCCCAAACGCCTGCGGATAACGATGTGCGTCTGAGCGCACTTGAGTCGCTGCTCGACGAGATGGAGATCAACTGATGGAACACTCTACCGCCTGGCGTATTGCCAACCGCTTCGCCAGCCTTGCACCGCAGCAGCGCCGAGAGTTCTTGCACAAGATGCAAGAGCAGGGCGTGAGTTTCGGCCAGTTGCCGATCCCGCAGACCGCAGCGCCAGACGCACCCTGCGCGCTGTCCTATGCCCAGCAACGGCAATGGTTTTTGTGGCAGCTTGACCCGCAAAGCGCGGCGTACCACATCCCGGCCGCCTTGCGTTTGCGCGGCGAGCTGAACGTGGCGGCGTTGCAGCACAGTTTTGATGCCCTGCTGGAGCGCCATCACAGCTTGCGTAGGGTCTTTGTCTGTGGGAGCGGGCTTGCTCGCGATGCAGGCAACGCGGAGTTTCTGGACAACAGCGGTGATGCTATCGCGAGCAAGCCCGCTCCCACAGATTCAGCAATGCTGTTGACCCGCCACGACCTGCGCGATCAGCCGCAATCCGAACGCCTGAACCTGGCGCTGCGCCTGGTCGAGCAGGACATCGCGCAACCGTTCGATCTGCAACACGGACCGTTGCTGCGGGTGAGCCTGTTGCAACTGGACGCGCAGGATCATGTGCTGGTGCTGACCTTGCACCACATCGTGGCTGATGGTTGGTCGATGGGCGTGCTGGTCGACGAGTTTTCACAGTTGTATGCCGCCCATGCCCAAGGCAAAACCCTGGAGTTGCCAGAACTGGCGATTCAGTACGCCGACTACGCCCTGTGGCAACGGCGCTGGATGGAGGCCGGGGAGCTGGAGCGGCAACTGGACTGGTGGCGCGGGCAACTGGGCAACGAGCAGCCGGTGCTGGAGTTGCCCAGTGATCGCTCACGCCCTGTGCAGCCAAGCCAGCAAGGTGCGCGACTGGATTTCGCGCTGCCAGCCGAGTTGGCCAAAGGCTTGCTGAGCCTGGCCAGGCAGCGTGGGGTGACGCCGTTTATGCTCTTGCTGGCCAGTTTTCAGGTGCTGTTGCACCGCTACAGCGGCCAGCAGGATGTGCGCATCGGTGTGCCGGTGGCCAACCGCACTCGCGCGGAAACCCGTGGCCTGATCGGCTTTTTCGTCAACACCCAGGTGCTGCGGGCCGAGCTGGACGGGCGCATGCCGTTCAGCCAATTGCTGAGCCAAACCCGCGACCGCGCACTGGATGCCCAGGGTTATCAGGACGTGCCCTTCGAGCGGCTGGTCAATGCCCTGCAGGGCGAGCGCAGCCTGAGCCACAGTCCCTTGTTTCAAGTGATGTTCAACCACCAGCAAAGCCGCCCCGGCGCACTGCGCGGGATGCTCGCCGGCTTGCAGGTCGAGAGCCTGGAATGGCAGGGCCGCACTGCTCAGTTTGATCTGCAACTCGATACCCATGAAGAAGGCGAGCACCTGCTGGCCAGCCTGACTTATGCCACCGACCTGTTTGATGCCCCGCGCATCGAAGCCATGGCCGCGCATTGGCGCACCCTGCTGGCTGGCGTGGTGGCGAATCCTGAGTGCGCGATCAGCGAGCTGCCGATGCTCGATGCTCATGAAATAGAGGCCACGCTGTATGGCCTGAATGCCACGCAGCAGCACTATCCCGGCCCCGCCTGCGTGCACCAGCACATCGAAGCGCAAGCGGCGGCCACACCGGATGCTTGTGCGCTGGTGTTTGCCGGGCAGTCGTTGAGTTATCGCGAACTCAATCAGCGCGCCAACCGTCTGGCGCATCAGTTGCGCGAGAGCGGAGTGGGCCCGGAAGTGCGCGTGGGCGTGGCCTGCGAGCGTTCTCTGGAGCTGGTGATTGGCTTGCTGGCGATTCTCAAGGCCGGGGGCGCTTACGTGCCGCTCGACCCCGAATACCCGGCTGAACGCCTCGCCTACATGTTTGAAGACAGCGGCATCAGTTTGCTGCTGACCCAGGCGCACGTGCAGATGGCGTTGCCGCCACACATCCCCGTCATGATCCTGGCCCCCACTGTAGGGGCGAGCTTGCCTCGCGATCTCTCAAACGATCATGAGCGCGCTGAAAACCTGACTAACCTGGCACATCCCGAGAATCTGGCCTACGTGATCTACACCTCGGGCTCCACCGGCCGCCCCAAAGGCGCAGGCAACAGCCATGGTGCGTTGTACAACCGGCTGGCGTGGATGCAACAAGCTTATGGCCTGAACGCTGCCGACCGAGTCTTGCAGAAAACCCCGTTCAGTTTTGACGTGTCGGTGTGGGAGTTTTTCTGGCCGCTGATGCACGGCGCGACCCTGGTGGTCGCCGCGCCCGGTGCGCACCGCGACCCGCAGCAACTGGCGCAGTTGATCGTCGAACAGGGGGTTACCACCCTGCATTTTGTGCCGTCGATGCTGCAAGCCTTCATCAACAGCGACGAGGCTGTGCAGTGTCACTCGCTGCGGCGAATTGTGTGCAGTGGCGAGGCGCTGCCGATTGCCTTGCAACGCCAGACAATGCGCGCCCTGCCTAAGGCGGCGTTGTACAACTTGTACGGGCCTACCGAAGCGGCCATCGACGTAACCCACTGGACGTGCCTTGAAGAACAGCGCGACAGCGTGCCGATCGGGCGGCCGATTGCCAACCTGCGTACCTATGTCCTCAGCCCGGAACTGTTGCCCTTGCCGACCGGTGCCATTGGCGAGTTGTACCTGGCGGGCGCGGGTTTGGCCCGGGGCTACCATGCGCGCCCGGCATTGACGGCCGAGCGCTTTGTGATCGACCCGTTTGGCAGTGGCGAACGGCTGTACCGCACTGGCGACCTGGCGCGTTATCGCGCTGACGGTGCTATCGAGTACTGCGGCCGGATCGACCATCAGGTGAAAATTCGCGGCCTGCGCATCGAGCTGGGCGAGATCGAAGCGCGCCTGCAAGAACACCCGCAGGTTCAGGAAGCGGTGGTGCTGGCGCTGGATAACCAGTTGGTGGCGTATCTGGTGCCCAGCGACGTGGCGCTGCTGGAACACCCCGAAGCGCAAACCGTCTGGCGTGACACCCTGAAAGCCCATGTACTGCTGAGCCTGCCCGATTACATGGTGCCGACGCAGTTGCTGTTGATCGAGCGCATGCCGCTGAGCCCCAACGGCAAGCTGGAGCGCAAGTTGTTGCCGGCGCCGCAGGCCAGCGTCAGCCAGCGGGTTTTCGAGGCGCCACGCAGCGACAACGAACGCCAGTTGGCAGCGATTTGGCAAGCCGTGCTGGGGCTTGAACAGGTCGGCCGTCAGGACAACTTCTTTGAGCTGGGCGGCGACTCGATTATTTCGATTCAGGTGGTCAGCCGGGCCCGGCGTGCCGGGTTGCGCTTGCAGCCGCGTGATCTGTTTCAACAGCCGACCTTGCAGGCGCTGGCCGCTGTGGCAAGCCCGCTACAGGTCGCACACATCCCTCAAGGGCCGGTGGAGGGCACGCAAACACTGACCCCGGTGCAGCAGTGGTTCTTTGCCAATCAAACCGAGCAGCCCCAGCACTGGAACCAGTCGGTGCTGCTGGACGTGCGCGAGCCGCTGGACTTGCTGCGCCTGCAAACCGCCTTGCAGCAGGTGTTGGCCCAGCACGATGCGTTGCGTTTGCAGTTCCGCGAGCAGGCCGGGCAATGGACGGCGCGCTATGTGCCGTTGGACAGCAGCGCGGCCACCGATTTGCTGTGGACCGCCCAAGTGCAAAGTAGCGAGGCGTTACAAGCCTTGTGCGACAAAGCGCAGCGCAGTTTGTCGCTGCACGACGGGCCGCTGCTGCGCGCGGTGTTGATCGACCACGAGCAAGGCGCGCAGCGTTTGTTGCTGGTGATTCACCACTTGGTGGTGGACGGCGTGTCGTGGCGGGTCTTGCTTGAAGACTTGCAAGCGGCCTACGCCGGGCAAGCCCTGGCAGAAAAAACCAGCGCCTTGCAAGACTGGGCCCGGCAGTTGTCGGCCTATGCGCAAAGCCCGGCATTGATGGCAGAACGCGACGGCTGGTTGCAGCAGTTGCAAGGCGCCAGCGCCCGGTTGCCCCATGCCCGCATGGAGGCCAGCCAGGCGTTGCGCTATCGCCAGGTGGTGAGCCTGGGCCTGGACCGGGAGCAGACCCGACACTTGCTGCAACAGGCGCCTGCGGCCTATCGCACGCAGATCAATGACCTGCTGCTGACCGCGCTGGCCCGCGCCCTGTGCAGCTGGACCGGCGATTCGACGGCCTTGATCCAGCTGGAAGGCCACGGCCGTGAAGACCTGTTTGCGGACATCGACCTGACCCGCACGGTGGGGTGGTTCACCAGCCTGTTCCCGGTCAAGTTGACCCCTGCCGCGGGCATGGCCGAGTCGATCAAAGCGATCAAGCAGCAACTGCGTGAGGTGCCGGGCAAGGGCCTGGGCTTTGAGCTGTTGCGCTACCAGGGCGATGCCCAGACCCAAGCCAGCCTCGCGGCCTTGCCGCAGGCACGGGTGACGTTCAACTACCTGGGCCAGTTTGATCAGAGCTTCAACGACGACGGGTTATTCGTCCCGGCTCAAGAGGCCAGCGGCGCGGCGCAGAGCCTGGATTCGCCGTTGGCCAACTGGTTGTCGGTCGATGGCCAGGTGTATGGCGGTGAGTTGAAGCTGGACCTGAGCTTTAGCCAGGAATGCTTCGACACGGCAGACATCGAGGCCCTGGCCTCAAGCCTTAAGGCCCAGTTGCAGGCGCTGATTGAGCATTGCCTCAACCCGCAGCACAGCGGCGTGACCCCGGCGGATTTTGCGCTGGCCAACCTGACCCAGGCACAACTTGACCTGCTGCCCGTGCCGCCACGGCAGATAGAAGACCTGTATCCGCTGTCACCGATGCAGCGCGGTTTGCTGTTTCACAGCCTGTACGAGCCCCAGGCCGGAGCCTACGTCAACCAGCTCAGCGTCGCGGCTAGCGGGCTGGACGCCACCCGCTTGGCGCAGGCCTGGCAGGCGACGCTGGATGCACACCCGATTTTGCGCAGTGGTTTCCATTGGCCCCAGGGCGCCAGCGAGCCGGTGCAGGTGG
>NZ_WIWK01000190.1:0-5901 GCF_009600165.1 Pseudomonas sp. FSL R10-0399 | reverse complement strand
GCTGGCCTCGCCAGTGCCGTTGCCCCAGGCGATCACCGTGACGGCGTATTCGTTTTTGTTGGCGCGGCTGGCGTAGACCGACCACGGCACCACTTGCAGATCAACCTTGACCCCGATGCGCGCCCAGAACTGCGCCACGGCTTGCAGGGTTTCCGGGGCCAGCGGGTAGCGATCACCCGGCACGTGCACGGTCAGCTGGAAGCCGTCAGGGTAGCCCGCCTCGGCCAGCAGTTTTTTTGCCTGCGCCGGGTCATTGGCGATGTCTGTGACCGCCGGGTTGTAGCCGAAGGTGTTGGCCGGCATCCACTGGTTGGCCGGGGTCACGGTGTTTTGCAAAATGCGCTCAGCAATTGCCTTGCGGTTGATCGCCAGCGACAGCGCCTGGCGGACCCGCACATCACGCAGCGGGTTTTGCGCCAGCGGCTGGCCCGCATTGTCGCGAATGAATTCGTTGGGCCCCGCACGGAAGCTCGGCTGAATCAGCAACGCGCGCAAGCCGGGGTAGGCAAAGACGCTGACACTCGGGGTGGCGCTGAGTTTTTTCACGTCCGAGGGCGACACCTTGTCGATTACGTCCACGTCCCCCGCCAGCAAGGCGGCCGTGCGGCTGGCCGGGTTGGCGATGTAACGGTAATCAACCGTGTCCCACGTCGCTGGCTTGCCCCAGTAGCCGGTGTTGCGCTCAAACAGTGTACGGTCGCCCTGGGCATTGGAGACCAACCGATATGGCCCGGTGCCGATCATCGCCTTGCCGCTGTTGTAGTCGGCGGTGCTGGAGTGCTCACCGACATGCCGGCTGACGATGTAAATCGAGTCGATGTTTTGCAACAGCAATGGATTGGGTTCAGACGTTTTGACCCGCAAGGTGTAAGGGTCAGGGGCGCTCACCGACTCGACCGTGCGCAGCGAACTGGAATACGGCGCCACGCTGCCGGGAACGTTACGCGCCCGTTGCAGGGAATACACCAGGTCATCGGCGGTCAGCGGCTGGCCATCCTGCCATTTGACGTCCTTACGCAGGTAGAACTCCCACGTGGTGGCATCCACGGTTTTCCAGCTTTCGGCCAGCCCCGGCAAGGTCTTGTCGTCGCGACGTTCCAGCAGCGACTCAAACACATGCAGCGCCAGCGAACGGTCACCGGCGTGGTTGTTCAATTGCGGATCCAGCGATGACACCGGATCGGCGTAGGCGATGCGCAGGGATTGGGCATTGGCCCCCGCCGCGCCGGTCAACAGTGCAGCGGTCAGTAACGTAAGCAGCAGCGGTTTCATGGCAGGTATCCGAAGGTTCAAGAAACAAGGTTGAGATGGCAGGCGCTGAGGTGCCCCGGCGACACTTCACGCAGCGTCGGCGCCTGTTCGCGGCAACGTTGGCTGGCGTGAGGGCAGCGCGGGTGAAAGTGGCAACCGGACGGCGGATTCAGCGGGCTGGGCATTTCGCCGCGAATGGCCTGGTACTGGCTGCGGCGCAGCTCGAAACGCGGGATCTGCGCCAGCAATGCCTGGGTGTACGGGTGGTTGGCGCGGCTGAACAACTCATCCACCGTGGCCGACTCCACCACCCGCCCCAGGTACATCACCACCACCCGGTCACACAGGTGCTCGACCACGCCCAAGTCATGGCTGATAAACAGGTAAGTCAGGCCCAGTTGCTCGCGCAGGTCCATAAACAGGTTGAGGATCTGCGCCTGAATCGACACGTCCAGCGCCGCCACCGACTCATCGCACACCAGCAACTCAGGCTGCACCGCCAGGGCCCGGGCAATGCCGATGCGCTGGCGCTGGCCGCCACTGAATTGATGCGGATAGCGCTGACGCAGCTCCGGGCTTAACCCGGCACGGCGCAGTTGCGCACTGACGTAGTCGTCAAAATCGCTGCGACTGGTCAAGCCCTGGCGCAAGGCGCCCTCACCGACAATGCGGTCAACCCGCAAGCGTGGATTGAGGCTGGCGTAAGGGTCCTGAAAGATCATTTGCACCTTGAGCCGCGCACCTGCGCTCAAGGACTCATAGGGCTGCCCCTCGACATTGACGCTGCCGCTGGAGGCTGGCAGCAGGCCCGCAACCATGCGCCCCAATGTCGACTTGCCGCAGCCGGACTCACCCACCAGCCCCACCACTTCGCCACGGGCGATGTGCAGATCGACGTTGTCCACGGCGCGGGTCAAGGGCCGTGGCTGGCTCAAGCCCAAGCGTCGCAGCAGGCCACCTGGGGCCTGGCCAAACTGCTTGCTGACCTGGCGAAGTTCGATCAAAGGCACGGATTCATTGGCCATGGGCAGCTCCAGCTTCATAGACGGCGGGATGAAAGCAGCGCAGGCTGCGCCCCGGTTCAATTTCAACGGCGGGTGGCAATTCGCTGCACGCGCTGCTGGCCCGGCTGCAACGCTGGGCAAAGGCGCAACCGGCGGGCATCGACAACAGGTTGGGGGCCATGCCGGGGATCTGCCGCAGGCGTTGCCCGCGCTGATTGCGGCTCGGCAGACTGTCGATCAGGCCTTGGGTGTACGGGTGCAGCGGGCGGTCGAGCACCGCATCGACACTGCCCTGCTCGACAATGCGCCCCGCGTACATCACCGCCACTTGATCGGCCAGCCCGGCCACCACCGACAGGTCATGGGTGATCCAGATCAGTGACGTGCCCTGCTCGCGTACCAGCTTCTGCACCTCGCCCAGGATTTGCGCCTGAATGGTCACATCCAGCGCGGTGGTCGGCTCGTCGGCGATGATCAGGTCCGGGCGGTGCAGCAAGGCAATCGCAATGGCGACCCGCTGGCGCATGCCGCCAGACAACTGATGCGGGTAGGCACGCAGGCCCTCTTCGGGGCTGGCGATGCCCATCGACGCCAACGTGTCACAGGCGTGCTGGCGCGCCTCGCGACGGCTCATCGGGCTGTGCGCACGCACTGCTTCGATCATTTGTGCATCGATGCGCAGCACCGGGTTGAGGGTCATCATCGGGTCTTGAAAAATCATGGCGATCCGATTGCCCTGCAAATGGCGCAGCTCTTTGGCCGACAACCGGGTCAGGTCGCGGCCCTGAAAGATGATCTCTCCGCCGCTGATTCGCCCCGGTGCATCCACCAGCCCAAGGATCGAAAAACCGGTCACCGACTTGCCAGAACCTGACTCGCCCACCAGGCCCAGAATCTGCCCCGGCTGCAAGCGCAAGGACACCTCGCGCACGGCAGGCAGCACGCCGTCACGGGTATGGAAAGAGGTCGACAGATTGCGCACTTCAAGGGTCGCAGGCCGAACGTCTTGCTGGAATGCATTCATCGTTGCAGCCTCGGGTTGAGTACATCACGCAGACGGTCGCCCACCAGATTGATCGCAACGATGGTCAACAGCAGCGCAAGGCCGGGGAACACGCTGATCCAGTACTCGTCGCCGAGCATGAATTGAAAGCCGTTGGCAATCAGCAGGCCCAGCGACGGCTCGGTGATCGGCACACCGAGGCCGAGAAACGACAGGGTCGCTTCCAGAGTGATGGCACGGGCGATCTGCAAGGCGCCGATCACAATCAGCGGCGGCAGGCAGTTGGGCAGAATGTGCCCCACCAGAATCCGCCAGCGGCTGATGCCCTGCCCGCGTGCGGCCTCGACGTATTCGCGACGGCTTTCGACCAGCGCCTGGCCCCGCGCGGTGCGGGCGTAATAGGCCCACTCCAGCAGCACCAGGGTCAGCATCACGTTGCCCACGCCCTTGCCCAGCCAGGCGAGGATCATCAACGCCATGAGAATCCCCGGGAACGACAGCAGCAGGTCCACCAGACGCATCACCAAGGCGTCGACCCAACCCCCTGCATACGCCGAAATCAGCCCCAGCAACGTCCCGATCACGGCCGCGATCAAGGCCGAACCCACGCCCACCAGCAAGCTGATGCGCAAGCCATAAACAATCGCCGAATACAAATCACGGCCCTGCCCGTCCGTGCCCAGCCAATAGGTGTAAGCCCCTTCGGCGCTGTGCGCTCCGGGCGCCAAGCGCGCATCGAGAACGTCCAGTTGCATCAGGTCATAAGGGTTTTGCGGGGTGATCCAGGGCGCAAACAGTGCGGCCAGAGTGATCGACAGCAAAATCAGCAGGCCGACCATCGCCAAAGGCGAGCGGATAAAATCCAGCGCACCGCGTTGCCACAACGATTCGACGCGCATCACGCGCAGCGGGTTTTGCAGAGCAGTCATTGGGCACCTTCCAGACGGACACGCGGGTCCAACACGCGATACAACACATCCACCAGCAGATTGAGGCTCACAAAAATCACCACCACGACCAGCAGGTACGCCACCACCACCGGCCGGTCGAGATTGTTGATGCTGTCCAGAATCAGCTTGCCGGCACCGGGCCAGGCAAAGATGGTTTCGGTAACCACCGCGTAGGCGATGGTCGAGCCCAACTCCAGCCCCAACACGGTGACCAGCGGGATCAAGGTATTGCGCAGCACGTGCATCACAATCACCCGCTTGGGCGACAAGCCTTTGGCCCGGGCGAATTTGACGAAGTCCTGCGGGAGGATTTCACGCACCCCGGCGCGAGTCAGGCGCAGCACCAGCGAGACTTTGAACAGCGCCAGGTTCAACGCGGGCAGCAATAAATGCTGCCAGCCATTGAGGGTCAGCCATGACCACTGAATGCCAAACAATTCCCGTGTCGCGCCACGGCCACTGGCGGGCAACCAGCCCAGGTGCACCGAGAACAGCAGAATCAGCATCAAGGCGACCCAGAAAGCCGGCAGCGAAAACCCGATAATGCTGCCCGCCATCATCAGCCGCGCCGCCTTACTGTCCGGGTACAACCCGGCAAACAGCCCCAGCGGCACGCCGATGACGATGGCCATCAACAAGGCGCTGAACGCCAGTTCGAAGGTCGCGGGCAGGCGCTGCACAATCAGTTGCAGGGCGTCTTCGTGATAGACATAACTCTTGCCCAGATGCCCGTGCAAAATCCCGCTGAGAAAATTCAGGTACTGCTGCCACAGCGGCTGATCCAGGCCCAACCGGGCAATCGCTTGCAAGCGCTCGGCCTGATTGAGGTCTTCACCGATCAGAATGTCCACCGGGTTGCCGATGGCATTGAGCCCGACGAACACAATCAGGGTCATCAGCAGCATCACCAGCAAGGCTTGCCCCAGCCGCCGCAACAACCATCCGGTCATGTGCGCAACTCCTGAGCGCGCAGGATGCCCGGCTGCCATTCATCGCCCTTCAATTCCGGCTCGGCATAGGCTTGCATCGCCTCGAAATGCAGCTCGATATCGTCGTTGAACAATTGGCCGGCCAGCCCTTGGGCCATGCGCTTGGCGCCTTCGCTGATGGCCGGAATATCGCCAGACACACCGCCGTAAGTCAGCGCTGCCGGGTAACTGAAGCAATGCACGCGGTCCAGCCCCGGGCAGGTGCCAGGCACACGTTCGAGAAATTCGAATAATGGCCCCAAGTCGGGCAACTGCGACAGCTCATTATCTTCTTGCCCGGCCGGTGCGCTGTAACGGTCGCTCCACAGTTTGATGTGCGGGGCAAACGGCGAAAACTCCGGGCGCAACGCCCAGTTGCTGCGAAAGCCGGTGGCAAACACCAGAAAGTCGTAGTGCAAATGGGCGGTCGGCGTCTGTAGCAACAGGCTGCCATCGGCTTGCACCGCCACCGATTCAACCGGGCTGCCCAGCAAGAACCGCGCGTTGGCGTGCCGCGACACGCGCAACGTACTGCCCTGCGGCGGCGGCACTTGTTGCAGGTTGAGGTAGTGGCGGATGCTCCACTTCCAGTCATCCGGCAGGCGCCAGTAGCCGTGGGTCATGCCTGGGCTGCCGGCACCTTTGCCCTTGTTGATACGGGGTAAATCCTTGCGCCGGACCAGCAGGTCCACCGACCGGGCGCCCGCCTCCAGCGCAGTACCGGC
>NZ_WIWK01000018.1:0-66951 GCF_009600165.1 Pseudomonas sp. FSL R10-0399 | reverse complement strand
CCGGAAGGCAAACTTAGCGCCTGCCACCCTGATATGTGCGTTTGTCGGGCAAAGCGAAAGACAGTTGGCTCCTACAGCGATGTGGGAATACCAATGTAGGAAAATCACACCAGTTTAAATTTCGATGTCATCCAGGCGACAACTGCGTTCGTTCATCGGACAGAATGCCCTGCAACAGTGCGTTCATCTTAAAAACTCGGTAATCTTGCCGCCATTCTGCTTTTCTGCGTGTGCGTCCCACAAGGAAGCCACGCGCTAGACGGGTCGGTCTTATTCAGACTGACAACATTTCCCATATCCGCACGGGAAATTCCCCTCTAAATCCCGATTTACTAGTGTGGTACTTCCGTAATGAAAGTTTTGAAAGGCCAGGACATTCTGGCACTTGGGTTTATGACCTTTGCCCTGTTCGTTGGGGCTGGCAATATCATTTTCCCGCCAATCGTTGGTTTGCAATCCGGGCCTAATGTCTGGATCGCCGCGCTGGGCTTTTTGATTACGGCTGTGGGTTTGCCGGTTGTCACTGTTGTCGCCCTGGCCAAAGTTGGCGGCGGCATGGATGCACTGAGCAGCCCGATTGGCAAAATCGCCGGTGGCTTGCTCGCGGCTGCGGCCTACCTGGCTGTGGGCCCGCTGTTCGCCACACCGCGTACGGCAACCGTGTCGTTCGAAGTGGGTCTGGCGCCCCTGACCGGTGAAAGCCCGTTGGCGCTGTTCCTGTACAGCTCCGTGTACTTCTTGATCGTGTTCTTCGTTTCGCTGTATCCAGGTCGTTTGCTGGACACGGTAGGGCGCTTCCTGGCTCCGCTCAAAATCATCGCCCTGGCCATTCTCGGTATCGCCGCGTTTGCCTTGCCTGCCGGTGATATCGGTAGCGCGACCCCGGTCTATGAGGCTGCGCCGTTCTCTCAAGGGTTTATTCAGGGTTACCTGACCATGGACACCTTGGGCGCACTGGTTTTCGGCATCGTGATCGTTAACGCGATCCGTTCCCGCGGTGTCGAGTCGCCGAAACTGATTACCCGCTACGCGATCATTGCTGGCCTGGTGGCAGGTGTCGGTCTGACACTGGTGTACCTCAGCCTGTTCCGCCTGGGTTCCGGCAGCCATGAAGTGGCTATCGGTGCAACCAACGGGGCTGCGGTGTTGCACGCCTACGTTCAGCACACCTTTGGTTCGCTCGGCAGTGGTTTCCTGGCTGTGTTGATTGCATTGGCATGCCTGGTAACAGCGGTGGGCCTGACCTGTGCCTGTGCCGAGTACTTCAGCAAGATCTTGCCGCTGTCCTACAAGGCCTTGGTGATTATCCTTGCCGTGTTCTCGCTGGTGGTGTCCAACCTGGGTCTGACCAAGTTGATCGCCTTTTCCATACCCGTGCTGACCGCTATTTACCCGCCGTGCATCGTGCTGGTGGCCTTGAGTTTCTGCAAAGGCTTCTGGAATGAGCAGACGCGTATCGTCGGTCCGGTGATGCTGGCGTCGTTCATTTTTGGCGTGGTCGATGCCCTGAAGGGCGCAGGTCTGGCAGATGGCTTGCCGAACTGGCTGACTCACATGCCCTTCAGCGAGCAAGGCTTGGCCTGGCTGGTGCCGTCGCTGATCGTTCTGGTAGGTGCGTTCATTTACGACCGCCTGCTGGGCAAGTCACAAGAAGCCATTGCCTGACGACACTGCCCGCCAAAAGCGCGCCCACGGTGTCAATAAAAAAGCCCTGTATCGATGAGATACAGGGCTTTTTTTATGGCGCTTGCCTGTAAGAGCGAGCTTGCCTCGCGATCTTTTAAAAGATCCAAAGATCGCGAGGCAAGCTCGCTCCTACAAGGTCAGCTACAGCGAATTACTTGCTTTCAGCCGCTGGAGCATCCTGAGCGGCTTCTTTTGCTGCTGCTTCATTGGATTCAGCTTGGGCTTTAGCCGCCTCAGCGTTCTCTTTAGCAGCGTCGTTTACCTTGTCTTGCGCTTCAGACATTTTTTGTTGAGCTTGTTCTGCGTGCTGATTAGCGTCCTGGGCTTTGTCTTCGGATTTTTTATCGCAAGCAGCAAGGCCCAGGGAAGCGGCCAGCATCAAGGCAACAGCAACGGTATTACGCATGGGATGTTTCTCCTTGTGAGTAGTTCTACGGGGCGTTTGAGCCAGCCCGCGGTACTTAAGTTCCATCGCCCTGCAGATATATAAGTAGTGCCGATTGCACAGAATCTATTGGTAAAAAGTATCAGGCCTTGAAATCCAGAGTTCAGGCCCCAACTTTCATCACATCCCGCCGCCAACCCTCTTGGGCGTGGCTCATGCCATCTAATCGGAGTTTGATAACAATGAGCGTGGAAACTCAAAAGGAAACCCTGGGCTTCCAGACCGAGGTCAAGCAACTGTTGCACCTCATGATCCATTCGCTGTATTCCAACAAGGAAATCTTCCTTCGCGAATTGATCTCGAACGCCTCTGATGCTGTCGACAAATTACGTTTTGAAGCGCTGTCCAAACCAGAACTGCTGGAAGGCGGCGACGAACTTAAAATCCGTGTGAGCTTCGACAAGGACGCTAAAACCGTCACCCTCGAAGACAACGGTATTGGCATGAACCGTGACGACGTGATCGCCCACCTGGGTACGATCGCCAAGTCCGGCACCGCTGATTTCATGAAAAACCTGTCGGGCGATCAAAAGAAAGACTCGAACCTCATTGGCCAGTTCGGTGTGGGCTTCTACTCGGCCTTTATCGTCGCTGACAAAGTTGACGTATATAGCCGCCGCGCCGGTACACCTGCCAGCGAAGGCGTGCACTGGTCTTCCAAAGGCGAAGGCGAGTTCGAAGTTGAGAACGTCGAAAAAGCCTCTCGCGGCACCAAGATCGTTCTGCACCTCAAGTCCGGCGACGAAGAGTTCGCTGATGGCTGGCGCCTGCGCAACATCATCAAAAAATACTCCGACCACATCGCCTTGCCGATCGAACTGCCTAAAGAGCAGGCCGCAGCCGAAGGTGAAGAAGCACCGGCACTGGAATGGGAAACCGTTAACCGCGCCAGCGCCCTGTGGACCCGTCCTCGCACTGAAGTGAAGGACGAGGAATACCAGGAGTTCTACAAGCACATTGCCCACGACTACGAGAACCCGCTGGCCTGGAGCCACAACAAGGTTGAAGGCAAGCTCGAATACAGCTCGCTGCTCTATGTCCCGGCCCGTGCACCGTTCGACCTGTACCAGCGTGAAGCGCCTAAAGGCCTGAAGCTGTATGTACAGCGCGTATTCGTGATGGATCAGGCTGAGTCGTTCCTGCCGCTGTACCTGCGCTTCATCAAAGGTGTGGTTGACTCCAACGACCTGTCGCTGAACGTGTCGCGTGAAATCCTGCAGAAAGATCCGATCATCGACTCCATGAAGTCGGCGCTGACCAAGCGTGTTCTGGACATGCTGGAAAAACTGGCGAAGAACGAGCCAGAGAAATATCAGGGCTTCTGGAAAAACTTCGGCCAGGTCATCAAAGAAGGCCCGGCAGAAGATTTCGCCAACAAAGAAAAAATCGCCGGTCTGCTGCGCTTTGCTTCGACCCATGGTGATGATGGCGAGCAAACGGTTTCTCTGGCCGAGTACCTGGCACGTGCCAAAGAAGGTCAGGACAAGATCTACTACCTGACCGGCGAAACTTACGCTCAGGTCAAAAACAGCCCGCACCTGGAAGTCTTCCGCAAGAAAGGCATCGAAGTGCTGCTGCTGACCGACCGTATCGACGAGTGGCTGATGAGCTACCTGACCGAGTTCGACGGCAAGAGCTTTGTTGACGTGGCGCGCGGTGACCTCGATCTGGGCAACCTGGACTCTGAAGAGGACAAAAAAGCCGCAGAAGAAGTGGCCAAGGCCAAAGAAGGTTTGGTTGAGCGCATCAAGACCGCGCTGGGTGAAAGCGTCAGCGAAGTGCGTGTTTCGCACCGTCTGACCGACTCGCCAGCCATTCTGGCAATTGGTGAACAAGACCTGGGCCTGCAAATGCGCCAGATCCTTGAAGCCAGCGGCCAGAAAGTGCCGGACTCCAAGCCGATCTTTGAATTCAACCCGGGTCACCCGCTGATCGAAAAACTGGATGCGGAGCAGAGCGAAGAGCGTTTTGACGACCTGTCGCACATCCTCTTCGACCAGGCTGCCCTGGCGGCTGGTGACAGCCTCAAAGATCCGGCGGCGTATGTCCGTCGCCTAAATAAGTTGTTAGTTGAGTTGTCCGTGTAACACGTCTATAAAAAACCCGCTTCGGCGGGTTTTTTTTGCTTTGAATTCGGGAGTTTTTAATGAAATCAATTACGGTCAGTTCTGTGGTCTATCAAATCGATGGCCAAGCTTACGAAAGCCGCCTGGCATATGACCCAAGCCGCGAAGAGTCGCTGCCGGGTTTGCTGATGGCACCGAACTGGATGGGCATCAGCGCAGGCGCCGAGGACATCGCCAAAAAGGTCGCTGAGCAAGGGTATGTGGTGCTGATTGCGGACCTGTACGGCCAAGGTGTTCGTCCCGCCAACGGAGATGAAGCCGGCGCTGCCATGATGCCGCTGAAAAATGACCGTGCCTTGCTGCGCAAGCGCATGCAGGCGGCCTACGCAGTGCTCAAAGAGCAAACTGAGGCCAAGGTCGATAGCCAGCAATTGGCGACCTTTGGTTTCTGCTTTGGTGGGTGCTGTTCGCTGGAACTGGCCCGTGATGGCGCTGCGCTAAAGGCTGCGGTGTCGTTCCATGGCTCGCTGGATACACCAAACCCGGCAGACGCCAACAACATCACTGGCTCTGTTTTGGTGTTGCACGGTGCGTCAGACCCATTGGTGCCCCATGAGCAATTGCCGGCTTTTGAAGCCGAGATGAATGCGGCCGAAGTGGACTGGCAGTTGACCAGCTATGGCAGCGCAGTGCATTCGTTCACCGACCCGCACGCCAACGTGCCCGGCAAAATGATGTACGACGCCAAGACCGCACACCGCGCCTTCACCGCCATGCACAACCTGCTGGATGAAGTGTTCAAGGGCTAAATAATCTGTAGTCGCTACCGCAGGCTGCGATCTTTTGATTTTTAAAAGATCGCAGCCTGCGCCAGCGACTACAGGTTTACAGCGCTCTCTCTAGGCTTTCGCTCACCGTCAAATCACGCATCAGCAGGGCATAGCTCAGGTCCACCTGTTCGGGGATCGGCAAGTAAACCGTGTGCCCATCCCCCGGCGCGACTTCGATCGGCAATCCTGCAGTGTTATGCAATTGGTCCAGGTCAAAGTGGTAATTGCCGCGTGGAGTCATCAACTCCAGGTGATCGCCCACGGCAAAACGGTTTTTGACTTTGACTTCCGCGAGACCTTTTCGTCGCTCGCCGGTCAATTCACCGACAAACTGCTGGCGGTGTGACAGAGAACTGCCGTGCAGATAATTCTGGTACTCGTCATGCACATGCCGACGCAAAAAGCCTTCGGTGTAGCCGCGCTGCGCCAGTGACTCCAGATCATTCATCAAGTTGCGGTCGAACTCACGGCCGGCCACCGCATCATCAATCGCCTTGCGGTAGACCTGCGTCGCCCGCGCACAGTAAAAGTGCGACTTGGTACGCCCCTCAATCTTCAGCGAATGCACGCCCATCTCCGTCAGGCGAGCCACGTGTTGCACCGCGCGCAGGTCTTTGGAGTTCATGATGTAGGTGCCGTGCTCGTCCTCGAATGCCGACATGGCTTCGTCCGGGCGGTTGCTTTCGTGCAGCACAAACACTTCGTCGGTCGGCGCGCCCAGACCGAGGGTCGGCTCAACCACCTTCACAACATTGCCCAGTTCGTTTTCTGTGGCGGGCTTGGCTTCGTACTTCCAGCGACACGCGTTGGTGCAACTGCCTTGATTGGCGTCGCGCTTGTTCATGTAGCCAGACAGCAGGCAACGGCCGGAGTAGGCCATGCACAACGCACCATGGACGAAAATCTCAAGCTCCATGTCCGGCACGTGCTCACGGATTTCTTCGATCTCTTCCAGTGACAGCTCGCGGGACAGGATGATCCGGCTCAAGCCTTGCTGGCGCCAGAACTCGACACTGGCCCAGTTTACTGTGTTGGCCTGCACCGACAAGTGAATTGGCATCTGCGCGAAGTGCTGGCGCACCAGCATGATCAGCCCGGGATCGGACATGATCAGCGCATCCGGGCCCATGGCAATTACCGGCTCCAGGTCTTTAAGGAAGGTGCGCAGCTTGGCGTTGTGCGGGGCGATGTTGACCACCACGTAAAAGCGTTTGCCTTGGGCCTGGGCCTCGCGAATGCCGATGGCCAGGTTGTCGTGGTCAAACTCGTTGTTGCGCACCCGCAAGCTGTAACGCGGCTGGCCAGCGTAAACCGCGTCCGCGCCATAGGCGAAGGCGTAGCGCATGTTTTTCAGGGTGCCCGCAGGGGCGAGGAGTTCGGGTGGAGCAAGGCGCATGGTCGGGTCTTTCGCAAAAAGGCGCGATGGTAGTCGAGCCTTTGGGCGCGCTTATTGATCTGGATCTAAAAACCCGTACCTGGCTTAACGCGCCGTGCGTTGCAAGGCCAGCATGACGATCCCGGCGACCACAATCAGCCCGCCGATTACCTGGCCATTGCTCAGCACCTGGTCCAGGATCAGCCAGCCAAACAGCAAACTCGCCACGGGCTCAACGTTCATCACCGGGGCGTTTTGCGCCATGTTCAAGCGCGTCATGCAGATAAACAGCAAGCAGAACCCGAAGCCATACAAGGTGACCAGGCAGGCGAGGGCGGTCCAGCCGGTGGACGAGCTGGGCAACGACACTCCACCGGGCAGCACGCCGCTGATCCCGGCCAGTGTGGCGGCGCTGAACACAATCAACATGGTCAGCATGCTGCGCACGGAGCCGCGCAGGCTCGACAATTTGTGATCGGTGATCCACAGCGCACAGGCGAACACCGAGGCGGCGCCAAAGCCAAACAGAATACCTTCCAGCCATTGCGCCTCGGTGCTGCCCTGATTGGCCAGACGCTCGGGCACGTCCAGCGCAAACACCAGGCCGCACATGATCAGGCCCATCAGCAGGGCTGCGCGGCGGGTAGGTGCAGCGCCGCCCAGCGCCCATGTCAGCAACACCAGCAGAATCGGCGCCATATTGCCGATCAACAACGCCAGCGCGACGGGAATGCGCGCCACCGCTGAATAGAGAAAAAAGCTTTGCGCCGCAATCAGCAGGCCGAGCAACAGTTGCCAGCGCCAGTTGGCAGCGGTTAAGCGAGGTCGTTCGCGTTGCCAGACCACCAAGGCCGTCAGCACCAGCAAGGTGACTCCGGCGCGGCACAGAATCGCCAGCAAGAGGCCGGTTTCGTGATCGAAAGCAATACGCGCAGCGATGTGGTTCCCGGCAAAGGCACAGGCCAGCAGCACCAGAATCAACACTGCAACATGACGGGGAAACAGAGCAGGAGCAGACATAAGCAACCAGCCTCCTTGGCTGGGTAAATACGCACTGTAGGAGCGAGCTTGCCTCGCGATCTTTTAAAGATCAAAAGATCGCGAGACAAGCTCGCTCCTACAGAGGGGAGGGTTACAACACCAGGCTTGGCAGCCACAGCGAGATGGCCGGTACGTAGGTCACCAGCATCAGCACGCCGAACAACGCCAGGTAGAACGGCAGCAGAGCTTTAACGGTGCTTTCAATCGTGACTTTGCCCACCGCCGCACCGACAAACAGCACGGCACCTACCGGCGGGGTAATCAGCCCGATGCCCAGGTTCACCAGCATGATCATGCCGAAGTGCACCGGATCAACGCCGATACCGATGATCACCGGCAGCAGAATCGGCGTCAGGATCAAAATCAGCGGCGCCATGTCCATCACCGTGCCCAGCAGCAGCAACATGACGTTGATGCACATCAGGATCACGTAACGGTTATCCGACAGGGTCAGGAACGCCGTGGTGATTTTCATCGGGATTTCCATCAGCGTCAGGATGTAACCGAAGCTGGCGGCAAAACCGATCAGGATCATCACGATGGAAATCGTCCGTACCGCCCGGTGCATCAACTTGGGCAGGTCGCGCCACTTGTAGTCGCGGTAGATAAACATGGTTACGAAGAATGACCACAACACCGCAATGGCCGCCGACTCGGTGGCCGTAAAAATGCCCGACAAAATACCGCCCAGGATGATGACCATGGCCATCAGCCCCCACAGCGCGTCACCGGCGATTTTCAGGGCCTTTTTCAGCGGGATCACTTCGCCCTTGGGGTAGTTGCGCTTGCGCGCAAAGATCATGCACAGGCCCATCATCACCGCACTGAGCAACAGCCCCGGCATGATCCCGGCCATAAACAGCGAAGCAATTGACACTGTGCCACCGGCCGCCAGCGAGTACAGCACCGAGTTGTGGCTCGGCGGGGTGAGCAGGGCCTGTACCGAGCCGCTGACCGTCACCGCCGTAGAGAACTCGCGAGGGTAGCCCGCACGCTCCATTTCCGGGATTAACACTGACCCCACCGAGGCGGTGTCGGCCACCGACGAGCCCGAGATGGCGCCAAAGAAGGTCGAGGCCACGATGTTGACCAGCGACAGGCCGCCGCGCACAAAGCCTACCAGCACCCCGGCGAAGGCGACCAGCCGGCGCGACATACCGCCTTCGGCCATGATCGCGCCCGCCAGAACGAAGAACGGGATCGCCAACAGCGAGAATTTATTCACGCCCCCGGCCACTTGGATCATCAGCGCGTCGAACGGAATTTCAATCCACCAGGCGCCGATCAACGCCGACAGGCCCAGCGCGTAAGCCACCGGCATGCCAATCAGAATCAGCGCAACAAAGCTGCCTAACAGTACCAAAGCGTCCATTTATACGGCCTCTTCGCTGGCTTCTACGATGTCGAACCGCACAACACGGCGGTGGCTCTGGTCGCCCAGGAAGAGCTTTTCCAGGACAAAGATCAGCGTGATCAAGCCGCCGATGGGGATGGGCAAGTACGAAATGCCGACCCGCATGGACGGCATTTCGCCGAGAAATTGGTTCCAGGTGGTGGCGCAGAGTTTGAAACCCTTGACCGCCATGAACAGGCAGACGATGACCATCAGGATTTGTACCAGCACCGCCACTGGTTTGCGCACGTGCAGCGGCATGCGCTCAACCGCCATGGCCACGGCCATGTGTGCGCCTGCGCGATAGCTGGCCGCCGCACCGAAGAAGGTAAACACCACCATCAACAAAATGGCGGTGGGTTCTGGCCAACTGGACCCTGAGCCCAGCACGTAACGGGCGAAGATGCCCCAAGGGATGATCAGGGTCATGGTCAACACCGACAACCCGGCGATCGCAATACAGACCCTGTACAGAAAGTCGTTAAAACGCAGCACGGCATTTTTCATGGAGGCTCACCCCTGTGGCGGTGAACGGGCTGGCGCCCGTCACCGCGGCGTTATCGGACAGGCTTACTGAACAGCTTCGATACGCGAGATCAGCTCTTTGTAGTTGGCGCCGTATTTGTCACGAACCGGTTGGGTGGCGTCGTAGAAGGCTTTTTTCTGGTCCGGGGTGAGGGTGATGAACTCCACACCGGCGGTTTTGAGTTTGGCTTCACTCTCGGCCGATTTTTTATCCCAGATCACGCGCTCTTCCATCTGCGCTTCGCGGGCCAGTTTCTGCACCAGTGCCTGTTGCTCAGGGTTGAGCTTGTTCCACGTGGTTTTGGCAATCACGATGGGTTCCGGCAGGATCAAATGGTCAGTCCAGGTGAAGTACTTGGCGTTCTGGTAGTGGTTGTGTTCAAGGAACGTCGGGGGGTTGTTTTCGGCGCCATCAATCACGCCCGTCTGCAAGGCGCTGAAGATCTCGCCGGTGGCCATGGCAATGCCGTTACCGCCCATGTCATTGATGGTGTCGATAAACACCGGGTTGCCTTGCACGCGGATCTTCATGCCTTTGAGGTCGGCTATCTCGCGCACGGGTTTTTTGGTGTAGAGGTTGCGGGTACCGCCGTCCATCCACGCCAGAGCGACCATGTTGAAGTCGGAGTTGGTGATTTTGTCGAGCATCTCCTGGCCGATTTCGCCGTCGATGATTTTGCGCATGTGCGCTTGATCGCGGAACACGAAAGGCAGGTTGAAGGCATTGGTTTCCGGCACCACCGGGCCCAGGATGCCGAGGCTGACACGGGTCATTTGCACGGCGCCAGACTGCAACTGTTCAACCACTTCTTTCTCGGAGCCGAGCACGCCACCGGCAAACATCTTGAACGAAATGTCGCCGTTGCTTTGCGCCGCCAGCTTTTTGCCCATCTCTTGTTCAGCCACTACCGGCGGATAGCCGACCGGGTGAACTTCAGCGAATTTGATCTTGATTTCGGCCTGGGCTACGCCCGACAGGCAGAAGGCAAGCGGCAATGCAGCGATGAGTAAGGTGCGTTTGAAATCCATGGGTCACTCCACATATTGTTTTTGTTATTTAAAGGTTCTGGATCAGCAGGATTAAACAGTCAGCTTGTGTACGCGGGCTCCGCCAGCCCTTTAACACCAGGGTTAAGGGCAAACACGCCGCCCGCCAAAGGTTGGTCACTGAGGTCGCCTGCGGGGCGAATCGAGGTGACGAACAGGGTGTCCAGATTCGCACCGCCAAAGGCGCACATCGCAGGCTTCTTGACCGGGACGGCCAGCGAGCGGTCAAGTGTGCCTTCGGGGGTAAACCGGTGAATCAACCCGGCATCGTTGCCGCAAATCCAGTAGCAGCCGTCGGCGTCGACAGCGGCGCCGTCAGGGCGGCCCGGATGTTGTGTCATGTCGACAAACAGGCGGCGGTTGTGTGGGGTGGCCGTGTCGATGTCGTAATCGAAGGCCCAGATCTTTTGCACGTCCGGGTGCGAGTCCGAGAGGTACAGGGTCAGGCCGTCGGGGCTGAACGCCAGGCCGTTAGGCACGATAAACCCGGTCAACTGCGGTTTCAGAGGTTCGTGTTGCCCGGCTTCATAGCGATACATCGCACCGGCGGGCACCCCTGCGGCCATGTCCAGCAGCATGGTGCCGGCCCAGAAGCGGCCCTGGCGATCACAGCGACCATCATTGAAACGCATGCCCGCTTGGGCATGGTTCACGCTGCTTAACAGGCGGGTATTCAGGCGCCCATCGGTCTGGGGCGTGAGGGTGAAAACGCCGCTTTCCATTGCGCCAATCCAGTGGCCATCATGGCCTCTGGCGATACACGCAAGCATTTGCGGGGCTTCCCAGCTTTGGCTGAAGCCATCGGCGGCCTGCCAGCGGTGCAGACGCCGGGCCGGGATATCAACCCAGTACAGCGCTTGTTCGGCAACACTCCAGACCGGGCTTTCACCCGTGGCATTGCGTGCGTCTAGAATCAGTTCGGCAGTCATGCGGCTTGATCCCTGCGTTGTTGTTCTTATTCGTCGCCAAAAGGGCCGGCTGCCACAAAGGCACCGCCTTGATAAATTCTGCTGGGGTCACCGGCAGGCGGCATGGGTTGAGCTTCAACCTTGTCGCGGAAGATCTCTGAGTTGTCCTTGGGGGCGAAACCCAAGTGCGCCGCATAGCGGTTGTCCCACCACACGTTCAAATTGTTCGAGGCGCCATAGACCACGGTATGCCCGACATTCGGCGTGTAGAGCGCGCGTTCGAGCAACTGCGTGAGGTCGGCATAGCTCAGCCAGGTGTGCATCATTCGGCGGTTTTGCGGTTCGGGGAAGGAAGAGCCGATGCGGATGCTGACGGTTTCGATGCCATAACGGTCGAAATAAAAGGTCGCCATGTCTTCGCCATACGACTTCGACAGCCCGTAGTAACCGTCGGGGCGGCGAGGGGAGCGGGCATCGAGTGTCTGGTCTTGCTGGTAAAAACCGATCACATGGTTAGAGCTGGCAAATACAACACGCTTGACCCCGTGTCGGCGCGCCGCTTCGTAAATATGAAACACGCCGCTGATGTTGGGGCCGAGGATTTCTTCAAAGGGGCGTTCAACTGACACACCGCCAAAATGCAGGATGGCGTCCACGCCTTTGACCAACTGGTGCACGGCCTGTTTGTCGGCGAGGTCACACACGATGGTTTCTTCATGGCTGTCGGCTGCGCAGGCCATTGGCGCAATATCAGACAGTCGCAGCACCTTGGCATAAGGCTTGAGGGTTTCGCGCAGCACCTTCCCCAAACCACCCGCAGCACCGGTGAGAAGAAGGCGATTGAAGGGAGTTTGGACAGTACGAGTGTTAGTCATCAAGGACCCCTGCATTTCTTATTAATGTCATCTGTTGTCGTATGACTTGGTTCGGATTATTCACAGCCCTGGGCGGTGTTGTCAATGCGCGATTTTGCCAAGTGCCATCATTGCGCCTCAACCCTTTGCAGGCGCGAGCTTGCCTCGCGATCTTTAAACCGATCACGAGACAAGCGGGCGGGTTACAACAACGACAGCGGGTAGCTGATAAAGATGCGGTTCTCGTCAAACTCATGGGCGCTGTAGTCGCGACGGATGCTCGCGTTACGCCAGCGCACTGTCAGGTCCTTGAGGGTGCCGCTTTGCACGGTGTAGGCCAGTTCCGATTCGCGGCCCCACTCTTTGCCGTCAGTGGTGGTGGCGGTGTGGATGTTACTGCCGCTGATATAGCGGTTCATCATGGTCAGACCCGGGACCCCAAGTACGGCGAAATCAAGGTCATGACGCAGTTGCCAGGAGCGTTCCTTGGCCAGGTCATAGCTGGAGTTGTAACTGTCGTTGGCCAGGGTGCCGCCGCTGGTGCCGTTGACGCGGAACCAGCCGTCGTCGCCGTACACTCTTTGCAGGCCGACATACAGGGTGTTGCCTTTGTATTTGGCCGAGAGCAGGGCAGATGCGGTTTTGTTGTCCAGTTCACCGGCACGTTTGCTGCCGTCTTCCTTGCCCCAGAAGTAACCGAGGTTCGCGCCCAGGGTGACATCGCCCACCGGCTGGCTGTGGATCAGGTTGAGGAATTGCTGCTGGTAGATGTTTTCCAGTTCGGCATACCAGGCGCCGACCTGGGTGCGCTTTTCGTTGAAGGTGTAATCACCGCCGGCAAAATTGAAGCGGTCTGATGTGAAGGCGCCTTTGCCGTTGAGCGACATGTCTTCCATGCTCGCGTCATTGCGTGGGCTGTTGGCGCGGAACTGCCCGCCGTAAAGGTTCAGGTTGGTGATTTCTTTAGAGGTGATCTGTGCACCGCGAAAGGTCTGAGGCAGCGAGCGACCGTCATCTGAACGCAAAATTGGCAGCACCGGCATCCACTCGCCGACTTTCAGTTCAGTGTTCGAGAACTTGGCTTTGGCGGCGACACCCAGGCGCCCGAAATTCTTGGCCGGTTCGCCATCACTGCCGGTCGGCAGCAACTGCGTGCCCGCCGTGCCTTTGCCGCCATCAAGTTTTTGCGAGTACATCCCCAGCACGTCCACCCCGAAACCGACGGTGCCTTGGGTAAAGCCGGATTTGACGTCAAGAATGAAGTTTTGCGTCCATTCTTCGGCCTTGCTTTGCGGGGCGCGGCTGTTGGGGTAGTCCGGGTTGGTGTAGTTGCGGTTGATGTACGCGTTACGCAGGGTAAGGGTCGCTTTGGTGTCGTCGATAAACCCTTCTGCCATGCCTGTCAGCGGCAGCGTAAACGACATGCTGCCCAGCCCCATAAGAATCAATGAACGGGTGTTGTGAGATCTCATTATTGTTGTGCTCCCATTTTTGACAAAGCCGTCCTCACGTGACCGACAGAAGCGGCCTGCAATGTGAAGGCGGTGTGTGTTGCCCTGGTGTCAGGGCGCTGACTCAAACCGTTGTGACGGCAGAGTCTTTTGCTGCAGACAGACGTTCAGCAAAAGCGGCAGGCAATCGGCCCGTGTGCAATCGGGCTCGACCGGGGTGTGCGAGGGGCGTAATGCGAGAGAGTGCGGTCATACGGAATTCCCTGATTATTATTGTTGTGTTATCCGTTGTCGTACAACTTTGGCGGATTATTTGCACCTTCGGAGGCCTTTGTCAATGCAGGGTCAAGCAAACAAATCAGGGTTTCATCGGGGCAGGGGGTGGTTGAACTCACTGGCGAAGGGTGATCGTACAACCGCCATGAGCTATCATGCGATAACTTGCAGTTCGCACTTAGACCCCGAGATAAATGTTGACCATGGAAAACCCCACTGACGTTCCACGCCTTCCTCGCAAACGCCGTAGCCTCGCGCAGGAATTGGTGACGGTGCTGTCCGAGCAAATTCGCGACGGCTTGCTCAAGCGCGGCGACAAGCTGCCCACCGAGTCCGCGATCATGGAAGCCCATGGCGTCAGCCGCACTGTGGTGCGCGAGGCAATCTCCCGTTTGCAGGCGGCAGGGCAAGTCGAGACGCGGCATGGCATCGGCACGTTCGTGCTGGACACGCCGAGCCCGAGCGGCTTTCGTATCGACCCGGCCACCGTGGTGACATTGCGCGACGTGCTGGCGATTCTGGAGTTGCGTATCAGCCTGGAGGTTGAGTCGGCCGGGTTGGCCGCGCAGCGTCGTAACCCGGAACAGTTGGCCGCCATGCGTGCCGCCCTGGATGCCCTTAACGAAAACACTGCCCGTAACGGCGATGCCGTGGCGTCGGATTTTCAATTCCACCTGCAGATTGCGCTGGCCACCGGCAACCGCTATTTCACCGACATCATGAACCACCTGGGCACCAGTATCATCCCGCGCACCCGCCTCAACTCGGCGAGCCTGGCCCATGATGATCAGGGGCAGTACATGAGCCGCCTGGGCCGTGAACACGAAGAAATCTACGCCGCCATTGCCCGCCAGGACTCCGACGCCGCCCGTGCGGCCATGCGTTTACACCTGACCAACAGCCGCGAACGCCTGCGCCATGCGCATGAAGAGGCAGAGGCGCAGGGCTAAAGAACTGCACTTGTAGTCGCTGCCGAAGGCTGCGATGGGCGGCGATGGGCTGCGCAACGGCCCTCACCGTTGAAGTCAACAGCGAAGGTCCTGCGGTCCTTATCGCAGCCTTCGGCAGCGACTACAGGTCTACTTAAGACATGGAAGGTGTATGAACGAAACAAGTCTGCAACGTAAAACCCTGCTCCTGCTTCTGGCCTTCGTCACCGTTGCCTTTATCTGGATTTTGCTACCGTTCTATGGGGCGATTTTTTGGGCGGTGGCGCTGGGTATTCTGTTCGCGCCCTTGCAGCGCAAGTTGCTCCTCAAATTCAAAGGTCGGCGTAACCTGGCCACCTTTGTCACGCTCACAGCCTGCACCCTGATCGCGATTCTGCCGGTGATTTTCACCACGATCCTGCTGGTGCAAGAAGTGGCCACCCTTTATAGCGATGTGCAAAGCGGCAAGATCAACGTCGCCGGCTACATCGCCCAACTGCAGAGCAGCTTGCCCCATCAGGTCACGGAATGGCTCGACCGCTTGGGCTTGAGAAGCATTGAAGGCGTCAGCGATAAAATCTCCAAGGGCGCGCTTGAAGGCAGCCAGTTCTTTGCCACCCAAGTGTTCAACTTTGGCCAGAGCACTTTTGAGCTGGTGGTGAGCTTTTTCATCATGCTCTACCTGTTGTATTTCTTTATTCGTGACGGTCAGGCCATGGTGCGTTTGATCCGCAATGCGGTGCCCATGGCTGAACAGCACAAGCGCCTGCTGCAAATCAAATTGCGTCGTGTGGTCAGGGCTTCAGTCAAAGGCAATTTGGCGGTGGCCGTTGTACAAGGTGCGCTGGGCGGGGTGATCTTCTGGATTCTGGGCATTCAGAGCTCGCTGTTTTGGGCGGTGCTGATGATGTTTCTGTCGTTGTTGCCTGCCGTCGGGGCGGGCATCGTCTGGGCGCCGGTGGCGATTTACTTCCTGACCACCGGGATGATCTGGCAAGGCGTGGTGCTGGCGCTGTTCGGCGTCTTCGTCATCGGTATGGTCGACAACGTATTACGCCCGATCCTGGTGGGCAAAGACACGAAAATGCCGGACTTCCTGATCCTGATTTCGACCTTGGGCGGCATGGCGATTTTCGGCCTCAATGGCTTTGTCATCGGGCCATTGATCGCCGCCCTGTTCCTGTCGAGCTGGGGATTGTTCAGCGGCACGCGGCGCAAGGTCCGTTTGCCCGCTGACAAAATCACGCTCGACTAACGAAAGCTGTACGAAACCCCGACGTAGGCGCCCCGGCCTTCGCCGGGGGTGGAGCGGGCGGCGTCCTGGCCTTTGTCGTCGTAGCCCGGCGTCACCGTGGCGGCGTAGCGCTCGCCTGTAAGGTTGCGCAGGTCGATCCAGGTCTGCCAGTCGCGCTTGGGGGAGGCGTAGCCCAGCGTCGCGCCCCACAGCATGTAAGAGGATGTGTAGTAGGTGTTGGCATAGTCCACCGCCATACGTGAAGCCACTTGGGTGTTGACCCCCGCGTAGAAGCCTTGCGGGTGCTCATAACGCACTTCAGCCTGGTAGTAGTGCTGTGGGATGCCCGGCAAACGGTTGTCACCAAAGCGCGAGTCATCGCGGTAATGGAAGTCGCTGAAGGTGTAGGCCTGACGCAGCGACACGCTGCCCACGCTATCGCGCTGCCACAAGCGGCTATTGAGCCCGGCTTCAATGCCTTGGTGCACGGTCGAGCTGGCGTTGGACTCGCCGACAATCGGTGCCAGGTCCGCCGTGGCAGCTTGCAGCTCAACCGTCAGCAGTTCATGGCGCACGGCCGAGTAGTACCAGGCCAGATCCCATTGGCCGATCCCCGAGTCGCCCCGCGTGCCCAGCTCAAGGGTGGTCGCGGTCTGGTTCTGCATGGCAATCGGGGTGCTTTGGCGCCCGGTGGCCGGGCCGCTGCCCACCGGGAATACGTACGGCGAACTCCAAATCATCGACCACGGGTGCGGCGGCTCAACCGAGCGACTGAGGTTGCCGTACACCTGCAAGTGCGGGTTGAACTCATAGCGCAAGCCCAGGCGCGGCGCGTAATCCCAATCATGGCGGCTGACTTTGCCGCCGCTTTCGGGGTAGCTCACTTCACTTTCGCGGCGGGTATAGATCAGCGCCATGCCGGTGGTCAGCCACAGATCGGGCATCAGCTCCAGATCATTGCTGGCGTGCAGCACGCTGTCCGAACCCTGATAACTGAAGTCGCGCATTTTGGTGCCCGGCGCATAGCTGGCGGTATTGCCGCGCGGGATGCGCACGTATTCCGATGCGCCGCTGTTGGGCAAATGCTTGCTGCTGCGCAGACCCACCGTGGTTTTGCTTTCAAGACCAAACAGGGTGTCGCGGCGCTTGTAGTTCAAGGTGCCGCTGACATCGGTGTAGGCCACCTTCAGCCGGTTAGGCCCTTCGCGCAGATCCATGGGGTAATCGTGGTAAACCAGCCCGACTTCCAGTTGCGAATCATCGTCCAGGTACAGCGTGGTTTTGTTGCCCAACCAGGTGCTGCCGGGTTGCGGGCGGGTGTAGTCGCCGCTCACATACGCCGGATTGGCAGCGCGTGGGTGATGCTTGATTTGCTCTTTGGTGACCCGGCCTGCGAGTTCGTTATCGGTTTCGCGATAACGCAGATAAAAGCGCGTTTCCAGTTGCGGGCTGAAACGATAGCCAATATTGGCAGCGATGCCTTTGCTGTTGCCTGACGTGTGGTCTTGATAGCCGTTGGTCTCAGCGTCGTTCAGCGACACGTAGTAGTCCAGATCCCCCAACACTTGCCCGGAACTGATTTGGCGTTTCTGGTAGCCATAACTGCCCGTTTCATAGCGCACTTGCAGGGGCGCGGCGTCATAGCCGGTGTGGGTGACGTAATTGATCGAGCCACCCAAGGCCAGCGCGCCGACATCAAAACCATTGGCACCGCGCAACACCTCAGCGCGGCTCAGCCACAACGGCTCGAACAGCTCATAGGGCGTACCGCCGGGGCCGGTCAGCGGCAGGCCATCAAACATCACATACAGGCCCGAGCCGTGGGCGCCGGGGGCGCGGTTGATGCCCGAACCGCGCACCGAGACCTTGGTGCCCTCATTACCGCCAGATTGCGCATACACACCGGGTTGATACGCCAGCACATCACTGTTGGTCGCGACGCGGCCCTGTTCGACCGCGTTCATGTCGATCACATTGCTGGCGCCGGGCACCTGCTTGAGCGCCTCCTGTGCGGCTTGCAGGTCGCTGCTTTCCTCACTGCGAACCTGAACCTCACCCAACTCCAGCGGGTTAGCATAAGCGGGCGCAGCGCAGACAAGCGCCAAAGGCAGAAACGAAGACAAGGCAGATCGCATTAACAGGCATTCCAGGACGATGGGCGGGCGGCGCGCCAGCCTATACAAGCCCGTAATCACTCGCAACTGTCAGACAATCACAGCCCCACCTAACTGTAGGAGCGAGCTTGCCTCGCGATCTTTTGATCTTTAAAAGATCGCGAGGCAAGCTCGCTCCTAAAGGGGCTGGCAGGATCAAAAAAAATACCCCGTGAAGGCCGGGCCTTCACGGGGTATCGGGACAACCGTTTAACGCTTAACCGTGCAGGTACAGCGTTGCGTGTTGCACCAGTTCCAGCATCGGTTGTGGGTACACGCCCAGTACGAACACCAGAATCGAAACCGCCAGCAGCATCACGCCACCTGCTTTCTGCTCCCAGTTCAGCGGAGCATCGTGGCGATGCAGTTTCGGCTCGACCAGGTACAGGGTCACCATCACACGCAGGTAGTAGAACACGCCGATGGCGCTACCCAGGATCAGGGAACCGACCAGCCACCATTGGTGAGCTTCAACGCCGGTCGCAATGATGTAGAACTTGCCGATAAAGCCAGCGGTCAGCGGGATACCGGCCAAGGACAGCATCATCACGGTCAGTACGGCGGTCATGTACGGACGGCGCCAGAACAGGCCGCGGTACTCGTACAGTGCGTCTGCGTCACGGCCTTTGTACGGCGACGACATCATGGTAATGACGCCGAACGCACCGAGGCTGGTGAGCACGTAGGTGATCAGGTACACGCCGATCGCTTCAACGGCCATGCCTTTGCTCGCAATCAGGGCGATCAGCAGGTAGCCAAAGTGGGCGATGGACGAGAAACCCAGCAGACGCTTGAGGTTGTTTTGGGTCAGGGCCAGCAGGTTACCGAACAGGATCGAAGCAATCGCGATCACGGTCAGTACGTCGCTCATCACACCGGTAGTCGCGGCCGGGGAGATCTGGAACAGACGCACGATGACGGCAAACACGGCAACTTTCGAAGCGGTGGCCAAGAAAGCCGCCACAGGCGCCGGAGCACCTTCGTACACGTCTGGGGTCCAGAGGTGGAACGGTACCAGCGACAGTTTAAAGGCCAGACCCACCAGCATCATGCCCAGACCCAGCTGTGCGATGGCGCTTGGCGCGCCAGTCGACGCCAAGGCGTGGCCGATACCGCTGAAGCTCAGGCTGCCGGCTTCGGCGTACAGCAGGGCCATACCGAACAGCAGGAACGCAGAACCTGCAGCCGACAGCACCATGTACTTGATGCCGGCTTCCAGCGAACGCTTGTTGAAGAAGGCGTAAGCCACCAAGCCGTAGACCGGAACCGAGAGCAACTCCAGGCCGATGAACAAACCCGCCAGGTGTTGCGCGCTCACCAGCACGATACCGCCAGCCGCAGCCAGCAGGATCAGCAGGTAAAGCTCTTCGCGGTTGCCCGGGTAGCCGGTGCCGCCTTCGCCCAGGTAAGCATGGGCGAGGGTGACGCAGGCCAGCGTCGAGACCAGGATCAGCCCGGTGTACAGATAGGCGAAGTTGTCCATCATCAACAGCGGGGTGACAGCCAGCGGTGCCACTTTTAATGCCGGGAAAATCGACAGCAGTGCCAGGTTAAGACCCGCCACCGAAAGCAGGAAGGTCTGTGAGTGATTGCGGCGCCACGCGATTGCCAGCATCACCACCACAACGGTGAGGCTGGTAATCAGCAGTGGAGCAAGCGCGATAAAGTGTTGGATCGTGAATTCCATAGCGCTCTTACCGGGCCGAAGCGAGTTGAGTGAAGGCGGTGCCGAGCCATTGCTGCACGCCATGCATGGTCGCAGCAGAGGTATCGAGGAACGGTTGCGGGTACACGCCGATGAAAATCAGCAGTACCGCCAGACCGAGCACCATGATCAGTTCACGAGCATCCATGCCGGCCAGTACCGCGTCCGATTTGGACGGGCCGAAGTAGGCGCGGTGAATCATGATCAGCGAGTAAACCGAACCAAACACCAGACCGGTTGTTGCAATGGCCGTGACCCAAGGGAAGCTGGCGAACGAGCCCATCAGAATCAGGAACTCACCCACGAAGTTACCGGTGCCTGGCAAGCCCAGCGACGCGGCAGCGAAGAACAGGCTGATGGCCGGCAGGTAAGCGATCTTCGACCACAAGCCACCCATTTCACGCATGTCACGGGTGTGCAGGCGCTCGTACAGCTGGCCGCTGAGGATAAACAGCGCCGCTGCCGAAACACCGTGCGCGAGCATCTGGATCACTGCACCTTGCAACGCCAGCAGGCTGCCGGAGTAGATGCCGATCAGAACGAAGCCCATGTGCGAAACGCTGGAGAACGCGATCAGACGCTTGATATCGGTTTGTGCGAAGGCCAGGAAAGCACCGTAGAAAATCCCGATCAGACCCAGGGTCATGGCAATCGGCGCAAACTCGGCCGAAGCATTCGGGAACAGCGGCAAGGCGAAACGCAGCAGACCATAAGCAGCGGTCTTGAGCAGGATACCGGCCAAGTCGACCGAACCTGCGGTAGGTGCCTGGGCGTGAGCGTCCGGCAACCAGGAGTGGAACGGTACAACCGGCAGTTTCACCGCAAACGCAATGAAGAAGCCAAGCATCAGGATGTACTCGGTGGTGAGCGACATCTTGGTTTTCAGCAGCTCGGCGTAGCTGAAGGTCAGCACACCGGTTTCATTGTAGTTGACCAGCACCAGGCCCAGGATCGCCACCAGCATGATCAGGCCGGAAGCCTGAGTGAAGATGAAAAACTTGGTCGCGGCGTAGATACGGGTTTTCTTGCCGTCGGACGAGCTGTGACCCCAGAGCGCGATGAGGAAGTACATCGGCACCAGCATCATTTCCCAGAAGAAGAAGAACATGAACAGGTCGATGGCGAGGAACACGCCAACTACGCCGCCCAGGATCCACATCAGGTTCAGGTGGAAGAAGCCCACGTGACGCTGAATTTCTTTCCAGGAACACAGTACCGACAACACGCCCAACAGGCCGGTCAGCAGGATCATCAGCAGCGACAGGCCGTCCAGCGCCAGGTGCACGCTGATGCCGAAGCGCTCGATCCAGGTGTGCTGGAACTCAAGCGCCCACGCCGGGGCAGCGCCCGGGTTCGGTGCCAGATGGTAGTCCCCGTGCGCCCACAGCCAAAGGCCGAGGGCAAGTTCGAGGGACATGGTCAGCAACGCAATCCAGCGTGGCAGGGTAGGGCCGAAGCGCTCACCCAGCCAGCACAGCAGGCCGCCGATAAAGGGGATCAGGATTAGCCAAGGCAGAATCATGACGGGCTCAATTCCTTTCGCAATGTCGAAGGTTCATATCAGACCGCTACCAGTACGATGGCGCCCATGACCAGTACAGCACCGGCGGCCATGGAAGCAGCGTACCAACGCAGTTGACCGGTTTCGCTGCGGCTCAGGGCGTTATGCCCGGCCTTGGCCATCTGCGGGATCAAACCAATGGTCTGGTCCAGCGGATCTTTGCGCAGCACGCGGCAGATCAACAGGTACGGTTTGACGAACAGTTTGTCGTACAGCCAGTCGAAGCCCCAGGCAGCGAACCACCAGGCCGAGAGGAAGCGACCGATGCCGCTATTGGCAACAGCGGTAACGAAACGACGTTTGCCCAGGTACAGCAGGGCAGCGAGCAGGATACCGGCCAGGGCAATGGCACCCGAGGCGATTTCCAGGCTGTGTTTGGCTTCGCCGCCAGCATGGCCAACGCTTTGTGGCAGTACGCCAGCCAACGGAGGCGTGATCAGGGCGCCGATGAAGGTCGACAGCACAATCAGGATGCTCAGTGGCAGCCAGTAGGTTACGCCGTGGCCTGCATGAGCTTCAGTCTTGGCTTCACCGTGGAAGGTGACGAAGATCAGACGGAAGGTGTACAGAGAGGTCATGAACGCACCCGCCAGACCGGCATACAGCAGACCGCTGTGACCGCTGGCGAAGGCTTCCCAAAGAATTTCGTCCTTGGAGTAGAAGCCTGCTGTCAGCAATGGCAAGGCCGACAAGGCCGCGCCGCCGACGATGAAGCTGGCGTAAGCCAGTGGCAGTTTTTTCCACAGGCCGCCCATCTTGAAGATGTTCTGCTCGTGGTGGCAGGCAACAATCACCGCACCCGATGCAAGGAACAGCAGGGCCTTGAAGAAGGCGTGGGTCATCAGGTGGAAAATCGCCCCGTCCCAGGCGCCAACGCCCAGCGCCAGGAACATGTAGCCGATCTGGCTCATGGTCGAGTAGGCGAGGATACGTTTGATGTCGGTTTGCACCAGCGCTGCGAAACCTGCGAGCACCAGTGTCACACCGCCGACGATGCCGACCAGGTGCAGCACTTCAGGGGCCAGGGTGAACAGACCGTGGGTCCGCGCGATCAGGTAAACACCGGCGGTCACCATGGTTGCGGCGTGGATCAGTGCCGAAACAGGTGTCGGGCCCGCCATCGCATCTGCCAACCAGGTTTGCAGGGGCAATTGCGCCGACTTACCGACCGCACCGCCCAGCAGCATCAGGGTCGCCAGAACGATCCAGAAGTCGCCGGCCTGGAATTTTTGCGGCGCCAGCACCAGCAGTTCCTGAATGTTCAGCGTGCCCAACTGTTGGAACAGGATGAACAGGCCGATGGCCAGGAACACGTCACCGATACGGGTCACGATAAAGGCTTTGAGTGCGGCGTTACCGTTGTTGCGGTTGCTGTAGTAGAAACCGATCAACAGGTAAGAGCACAGGCCCACGCCTTCCCAGCCGAAGTACACGAACAGCAGGTTATCGGCCAGGATCAGGAACAGCATGCTGGCGATAAACAGGTTGGTGTAGGAGAAGAAGCGCGAGTAGCCGTCTTCACCGCGCATGTACCAGGAGGCAAATACGTGGATCAGGAAGCCCACACCGACAACAACGCCGAGCATGGTCACTGCCAGGCCGTCGAGGTACAGGGTGAAGCTAGGCTTGAAGTCGCCTACCGACATCCACTGCCACAGCACTTGGCTGTAGTGGCCGCCTTCAGGTGGCGCAACGTTGAATTGCCAGATCACGTACGCGGCAACGATGGCTGACAGGCCAATGGAGCCGACGCCGATCAGTGCCGAGAGGTTTTCGCTGAAGCGTCCACGGGAGAACGACAGCAGCAAAAAGCCGATCAGGGGGAATACGAAAGTCAGAAAGAGAAGGTTCATCCGCGCATCTCACTGGCAGCATCGATATCAAGCGTGTGGAAGCGGCGATACAGTTGCAGCAAGATCGCCAGGCCAATACTGGCCTCGGCAGCTGCCAGGGTGATCACCAGGATGAACATCACTTGTCCATCCGGCTGCGCCCAACGTGCACCGGCCACAATGAACGCCAGTGCAGCGGCGTTCATCATGATTTCCAGACTCATCAATACGAAGAGAATGTTACGGCGAACCATCAGTCCAACCAGACCGAGGCAGAACAGTACGCCTGCTACCGCAAGCCCGTGTTCCAAAGGTATTCCAGGCATCTTATTGCTCCTTCGCCTCAGTGCGGCCCAAGTGGAACGCCGTCACCGCTGCAGCCAGCAGCAGCATCGAGGCGAGTTCGACCACCAGCAGATACGGGCCGAACAGGCTGATGCCCACGGCTTTTGCATCAATGGTGGTTTGACCGATAGCCGCGCCGCTCTGGTGAGCGAACAGCACATACAGCAGTTCAGCCAGCAGCAAGGCCGACAGAATGCTCGGGCCAACCCATATGCCGGGCTTGAGCCAGTGGCGTTCTTGCGTCACCGAGGCCGGGCCCTGGTTGAGCATCATCACCACGAACACAAACAGCACCATGATGGCACCGGCGTAGGCGATCACTTCGAGCACACCGGCAAACGGTGCGCCGAGGCTGAAAAAGGTCATCGCCACGGCAATCAGCGAAATAATCAGGTAGAGCAGGGCATGCACAGGGTTGGTGTTGGTGATCACGCGTAGCGTGGACACGACAGCGACACCCGATGCGAAATAGAAAGCGAATTCCATCGTTCTTCCTTAAGGCAGCAAGCTCTTCACGTTGATCGGCTCGGCTTCGTTCTGGGCAGCGCCTTTCGGCTTGCCTTCTACGGCCATACCCGCAACACGATAGAAGTTGTAATCAGGGTTCTTGCCCGGGCCGGAGATCAGCAGATCTTCCTTCTCGTAGACCAGATCCTGACGTTTGAACTCGGCCATTTCGAAATCCGGTGTCAGCTGGATCGCGGTGGTCGGGCAGGCTTCCTCACACAGACCGCAGAAAATGCAGCGTGAGAAGTTGATGCGGAAGAACTCGGGGTACCAACGGCCATCTTCGGTTTCGGCTTTTTGCAGCGAGATGCAGCCCACCGGGCACGCTACGGCGCACAGGTTACAGGCTACACAACGCTCTTCGCCGTCCGGGTCGCGGGTCAGGACGATTCGGCCACGGTAACGCGGTGGCAGATAGACCGGTTCTTCCGGGTATTGCAGCGTGTCACGCTTGCGGAAGGCATGGCCAAACACCATCACCAAGCTGCGAAGCTGGGTGTAGGTGCCATGCACGATGTCAAACAGGTACTTGAACATGGGTCTCTATCCTCACTGAACCGCGACTGCAGGCGTGTTCATCAACACGATTGCAGCGGTTACCAGCAAATTGATCAGGGTCAGCGGCAGGCAGAACTTCCAGCTGAAATCCATCACTTGGTCATACCGTGGACGCGGAATAGAAGCGCGCAGCAGGATGAAGATCATGATGAAAAACGCGGTCTTCAGGGCGAACCAGATAAACGGGATCTGCGGCAGGATGCCGAAAGGCCCGTGCCAGCCACCGAAGAACAAAGTCACCAGCAACGCCGAGATCAACACGATCCCGATGTACTCACCGACGAAGAACATGCCCCATTTCATGCCGGCATATTCAATGTGGTAACCATCGGCCAGTTCCTGTTCTGCTTCCGGCTGGTCGAAGGGGTGACGGTGAGTCACAGCGACGCCAGCGATGAAGAAGGTCAGGAAACCGAAGATCTGCGGAATGATGAACCACAGGTTCTGCGCTTGGTATTCAACGATGTCGCGCATGTTGAACGAGCCAACCTGCACCACGATGCCCATCAGCGACAGGCCCATGAACACTTCGTACGAAACAGTCTGAGCCGAAGCACGCAAGCTGCCGAGCAGGGCGAACTTGTTGTTACTGGACCAGCCAGCGAACAACACCGCGTACACCGACAGACCGGCCATGGCGAAGAAGAACAGGATACCGATGTTCAGATCCGCCACGCCCCAGGTCGGGGTGATCGGGATAATCGCAAAGGCGATGAGCAAAGCGCTCATGGCCACAACCGGTGCCAGGGTGAAGATCATCTTGTCGGCAAACGGAGGGGTCCAGTCTTCCTTGAAGAACATCTTGATCATGTCGGCGGCGATCTGAAACGCGCCGAACGGGCCTACGCGGTTCGGGCCGTAACGGTCTTGCCAGAGGGCGAGCAAACGACGCTCGACCCAGCTTAGCAGCGCGCCGCACACCACCACGGCGAGCAGGATCACGATGGCCTGCACCACCGTGATGATCACGTCGATCACTTCAGGCGTAAACCAGCTCATTGGGCTGCCTCCTGCAAACCGTCAACGGTAAGGCCAAAGATAGCGGGTGGAATACCTGGCAGACCGGCTGGCAATGCCACCAGACCTGCACCCAGCTCTTCGTTGATACGCAGCGGCAGACGCAGGGTCAGGCCCGCCACGTTCAAGCTCAGCAGCGCGCCGTCGTTGACACCCAGACGGTCGGCTTCGGACTTGGCCAGGGCCACGTAAGCGGCAGGGATACGCTCTTGTACCGGCGCGGCTTTCGAAGAGTTCTCTTCGCTGCCCAGCAGGTGATAGAACGGCACCACTTGCCAGGTGCCACGTGCCGGGTTGAACGCGCCCGGAATGTTGGCGGACCAGCTCAGTGCATCACCTTTGCTTTCGATCAGGCGGGTGCCCGGGTCGCCAGCGCGGATGTGACCACCGACTTCGTCCTGGAACTTGTTCCACGCTTGTGGCGAGTTCCAGCCCGGCGACCAGGCGAACGGCACTTGTTTACGCGGTTCTACCGAGCCCGAGTAACCTTCCATCGAGAACGCGAACGCGGTGTCCGGGTCTTGTGGAATACGTGGCTCGTGCACGCTGATGTTGGCGCGCATGGCCGTGCGGCCGCTGTAACGCAGCGGTTCACGAGCCAGTTTCAAACCTTTGATACGGAACGCAGCGGACGGCGCAGCATCAACGATCTGGGCCAGTTCTGGGGTGCTGGCGGCGGTGGCTTGAGTCACGTGGTCGAGCAGAGTCCAGTCAACCGGCTTGTTCAGCAGGGTGCTGCGCAGCGCGTGCAACCAGCGCCAGCCTTCGTGGATCAAAATGCTCGAATCCAGGTAGCGCGGTTCGTAGACCTGGAAGAAGCGCTGGGCGCGGCCTTCCTGGCTGACCAGGGTACCGTCGCCTTCGGCGAAGCTGGCGGCTGGCAGAACCAGGTCAGCGCGGTCTGTGGTCGCGGTCTTTTGATGATCGGCAACGATGACGACTTTGGCTGCGTCCAGTGCTGCATTGACCTTGATCGCGTCAACACGGGTGAACAGGTCGTTTTCCAGCACCACGATGGCATCGGCTTTGCCGTCGATAACGGCTTGCAGCGCCGCATCAACCGAATCACCGCCGAGCATGGCCAGGCCGAGGCTGTTGGCCTCTGGCACCACCAGGCTGATGGAGCCGGCTTTTTCACGCAGGTGCAGGGCCTTGGCGATGTTGCCTGCGGCTTCGATCAGGGCCTTGGAGCCCAGCGAAGTACCGGCCACGATCAGTGGGCGTTTGGCCGCGAGCAGGGCGTCAGCGATGCGCTGGGCCAGCTCAAGAGCTTCTGCGTCCAGGCCAGGTACGGCCGGAGCGCTGGCGTCAATGGCGTGAGCCACGGCAAAACCGATGCGCGCCAGGTCTTCCGGGGCGGCGTGTACACATTCTTCAGCCACGTCATCGAGCTTGGTTTCAGCCAGGCTGGCGATAAACAGCGGGTTCAGCGCGTGCTGGCCGATATTTTTCACCGCGGCGTCGAGCCAAGGCTGAACGCGCATGGCGTCGGCCATGTCTTCAGCTTTGCCCTTGACCGATTGACGCAGCGACAGCGCCATACGGGCGGCGGTCTGGGTCAGGTCTTCACCCAGCACGAACACGGCGTCGTGATCTTCGATCTCGCGCAGGTTAGGCACTGGCAGCGGGCTGTCTTTGAGTACTTGCAGCACCAGGCGGATGCGCTCCAGCTCAGCGGCTTCGATGCCGGAGTAGAAGTGCTCGGCGCCGACCAGTTCAAGCAACGCGTAGTTGCTTTCGAGGCTGGCACGTGGCGAACCGATGCCGACGATATTGCGACCGCGCAGCAGTTCGGCCGCTTTGTCCAGCGCCGCGTCCAGGCCCAGCTTGGTGCCGTCGGCCAGCAGCGGCTGACGTGGGCGGTCGGTGCGGTTGACGTAGCCATAGCCGAAACGGCCACGGTCACACAGGAAGTACTGGTTCACCGAACCGTTGAAACGGTTTTCGATGCGGCGCAGTTCGCCATAACGCTCGCCCGGGCTGATGTTGCAGCCGCTGGAGCAACCGTGGCAGATGCTTGGCGCGAACTGCATGTCCCACTTACGGTTGTAGCGCTCGGAGTGAGTCTTGTCGGTGAACACACCGGTCGGGCAGACCTCGGTGAGGTTGCCGGAGAACTCGCTTTCGAGCACGCCGTCTTCAACGCGACCGAAGTACACGTTGTCGTGAGCGCCGAACACACCCAGGTCGGTGCCGCCTGCGTAGTCTTTGTAGTAGCGCACGCAGCGATAGCAGGCGATGCAGCGGTTCATCTCGTGAGCGATGAACGGGCCGAGTTCCTGGTTCTGGTGGGTACGCTTGGTGAAGCGATAACGGCGCTCGTTGTGGCCGGTCATCACCGTCATGTCTTGCAGGTGGCAGTGACCGCCTTCTTCGCACACAGGGCAGTCGTGCGGGTGGTTGGTCATCAGCCATTCGACGACGCTGGCGCGAAACACTTTCGCTTCTTCGTCTTCGATGGAAATCCAGCTTCCGTCAGTGGCCGGGGTCATGCAGGACATGACGATACGACCACGGGTGTCGTTCTCGTCGGTGTACTGCTTGACTGCGCACTGGCGGCAGGCGCCGACGCTGCCCAGGGCAGGGTGCCAGCAGAAATACGGAATATCGAGTCCTAGCGACAAACAGGCCTGTAACAGGTTGTCTGCCCCATCGACTTCGAGCTCTTTGCCGTCTACGTGGATAGTGGCCATGGTTCAAAGTTCTTCGTTGGCCCGGTGTCAGCGGGCGTGGCTAATGGAATCTTGTTATGCGTTCGAATCAACACAGCCTTTACGGCGTCATCGAACGATCGAAGGGTGGCACGGACCACCCTCAGTCAAAGCGTTACGCGCCGATTACAATCGGGCGAGCCAGCGGTACGGCGCCAGGTTTTGCTTGCGCAATACCGGCTTCGAACTCTGGACGGAAGTACTTGATCGCGCTGCCCAATGGCTCCACGGCGCCCGGTGCGTGAGCACAGAAGGTCTTGCCTGGGCCGAGGAAACCGACCAGACCCAGCAGGGTCTCGATATCGCCGGGCTGACCTTCGCCTTTCTCGAGTGCCATCAAGAGCTTGACGCTCCATGGCAAACCATCACGGCAAGGGGTGCAGAAACCGCACGATTCACGGGCAAAGAACTGTTCCATGTTGCGCAGCAGGGAGACCATGTTGACGCTGTCGTCCACCGCCATCGCCAGGCCCGTACCCATACGGGTACCGACTTTGCCGATGCCGCCGGCGTACATTTGTGCGTCCAGGTGCTCTGGCAGCAGGAAGCCGGTACCGGCGCCGCCTGGCTGCCAGCACTTGAGCTTGAAGCCGTCGCGCATGCCACCGGCGTAGTCTTCGAACAGCTCGCGTGCGGTGACGCCGAACGGCAGTTCCCACAGGCCAGGGTTCTTCACTTTGCCGGAGAAGCCCATCAGCTTGGTGCCGTGGTCTTCGCTGCCTTCGCGGGCGAGGGATTTGTACCAGTCAACGCCGTTGCCAATGATGGCCGGTACGTTGCACAGGGTTTCTACGTTGTTCACGCAAGTCGGCTTGCCCCACACGCCCACAGCGGCCGGGAAGGGCGGCTTGGAGCGCGGGTTGGCGCGACGGCCTTCGAGGGAGTTGATCAGTGCGGTTTCTTCGCCGCAGATGTAACGCCCGGCACCGGTGTGCACGAACAGTTCGAAGTCAAAGCCCGAACCGAGGATGTTCTTGCCCAGCAGGCCGGCTGCCTTGGCTTCTTCGACCGCACGACGCAGGTGCACGGCGGCGGTGGTGTATTCACCGCGCAGGAAGATGTAGCCACGGTAGGTTTTGAGCGCGCGGGCACTGATCAGCATGCCTTCGATCAGCAGATGGGGCAGTTGCTCCATCAGCATGCGGTCTTTCCAGGTGTTGGGTTCCATTTCATCGGCGTTACACAGCAGGTAACGGATGTTCATGGATTCGTCTTTAGGCATCAGCCCCCACTTCACACCCGTGGGGAAGCCCGCACCACCACGACCCTTGAGGCCCGCGTCTTTCACGGTCTGGACGATATCGTCCTGCGCCATGTCCGCGAACGCTTTGCGCGCCGCCGCGTAGCCGTCTTTGGCCTGGTACTCGTCGAGCCATACGGGCTCGCCGTCGTCACGCAGGCGCCAGGTCAGCGGGTGGGTTTCTGCCGAGCGCGCAATGCGGTTGGCAGGGCCGAAAGAAGTCAGGGTCATGGGTAGCCCTCCAACAACGTAGCGACGCCAGCAGGCTGCACGTCACCGAATGTGTCGTCGTCGATCATCAACGCCGGCGCCTTGTCGCAGTTGCCCAGGCAGCACACCGGCAGCAGCGTGAAGCGGCCGTCCGGGGTGGTCTGGCCCAGGCCGATGCCCAGCTTGCTCTGAATTTCGCCGACCACGGACTCGTGGCCACCGATGTAGCACACCATGCTGTCGCACACGCGAATGATGTGGCGGCCGACCGGCTGACGGAAGATCTGGCTGTAGAACGTGGCCACGCCTTCAACGTCACTGGCCGGGATGCCCAGCAGTTCGCCGATGGCGTATACCGCGCCATCCGGCACCCAGCCGCGTTCCTTCTGAACGATCTTCAGGGCTTCGATCGACGCTGCGCGCGGATCTTCGTAGTGATGCATCTCGTGCTCGATGGCCGAGCGCTCGGTTTCGCTCAGGGCGAAACGGTCTGTCTGGATAAGCGTGCTGTTCATGCTTAGCGGTCCACGTCGGCCATAACGAAATCGATACTCCCCAGGTACGCAATCAAGTCTGCGACCATTTCGCCTTTGATCACCGAAGGGATCTGCTGCAAATGGGCGAAGCTTGGGGTGCGAATCCGGGTGCGGTAGCTCATGGTGCCGCCATCGCTCGTCAGGTAGTAACTGTTGATGCCCTTGGTCGCTTCGATCATCTGGAAGGATTCGTTGGCCGGCATGACCGGGCCCCACGAAACTTGCAGGAAGTGCGTGATCAAGGTCTCGATGTGCTGCAGCGTGCGCTCTTTAGGCGGCGGCGTGGTCAGCGGGTGATCCGCCTTGTACGGGCCGGCCGGCATGTTGCGCATGCACTGCTCGATGATTTTCAGGCTCTGACGCATTTCTTCGACGCGCACGATGCAGCGGTCGTAGGCATCGCCATTGGCTGCCAGCGGGACTTCGAATTCGAAGTTTTCGTAACCGGAGTACGGACGCGCTTTACGTACGTCGAAGTCGCAGCCGGTGGAACGCAGGCCAGCACCGGTGACGCCCCATTCCAGGGCCTCTTTGGTGTTGTACTGGGCGACGCCGATGGTTCGGCCACGCAGAATGCTGTTGTCCAGCGCGGCTTTTTGGTATTCGTCCAGACGCTTTGGCATCCACTCGACGAATTCCTTGACCAGACGCTCCCAGCCATTTGGCAGGTCGTGGGCAACGCCACCGATGCGATACCAGGCCGGGTGCAGACGGAAACCGGTGATGGCTTCGATCACTTTGTAAGCGCGCTGACGGTCGGTGAAGGTGAAGAACACCGGGGTCATGGCGCCCACGTCCTGGATGTAGGTACCCAGGAACAGCAGGTGGCTGGTGATACGGAAGAACTCCGCCATCATGATGCGGATGGTGTCGACCCGGTCCGGCACCTTGATCCCGGCGAGCTTCTCTACCGAGAGCACGTACGGCAGGTTGTTCATCACGCCGCCGAGGTAGTCGATACGGTCGGTGTACGGGATGAAACTGTGCCAGGACTGGCGCTCGGCCATCTTCTCGGCACCACGGTGGTGGTAGCCGATGTCTGGCACGCAGTCGACGATCTCTTCGCCGTCCAGTTGCAGGATGATACGGAAGGCACCGTGAGCCGAAGGGTGGTTCGGGCCCAGGTTGAGGAACATGTAGTCCTCGTTTTCGCCGGAACGCTTCATGCCCCAGTCTTCAGGACGGAAGCGCGCAGCTTCTTCTTCCAGTTGCACTTTGGCCAGGGTCAGGCTGTACGGATCGAACTCGGTCGCACGCGCCGGGAAGTCCTTGCGCAGCGGGTGACCTTCCCAGGTCGGCGGCATCATGATGCGCGACAGGTGCGGGTGACCTTTAAAGTCGATACCGAACATGTCCCAGACTTCACGCTCATACCAGTTGGCGTTTGGCCAGATACCGGTGATGGTCGGCAGGCTGAGGTCGCTCTCGGACAAGGCAACCTTGATCATTACGTCACTATTACGCTCAAGCGACATCAGGTGGTAGAAGACCGTGAAGTCTGCACCCGATGGCAAGCCCTGACGCTTGGTGCGCAGACGTTCGTCCACACCGTGCAAGTCATAGAGCATGACGTAAGGTTTTGGCAGGTTGCGCAGGAAGGTCAGTACTTCAACCAGTTTTGCGCGGGTAACCCAAAGCACCGGCATGCCGGTGCGTGTGGCCTGTGCGGTGAACGCTTCAGGGCCAAAACGGGTATTGAGTTCGACAACCACATCCTGGTCGTCAGCCTTGTAAGGCGGGATGTACAGAGCGGAGCCTGTAGTCATGGTTTTTTTATCGCTTTCGTTCAACGTAAAGAATGAAGCCAGTGTTTCGTTCTATTTATAGAAGCGGCGCTGGATCAGACTTCGTCGGGGCTGCGCAGGTTAGTGACCTGAATACGCTGTTCGCGGCGCTGTTCCTTTTGGGACGGCATCTCGGCGCGGTACACGCCTTGTTCACCGACAACCCAGGAAAGTGGGCGACGCTCCTGGCCAATCGACTCTTGCAAGAGCATCAAGCCTTGCAGGAAAGCCTCTGGGCGGGGTGGGCAGCCTGGCACGTAAACGTCCACGGGCAGGAACTTGTCGACCCCTTGAACCACGGAGTAGATGTCGTACATGCCACCGGAGTTGGCGCAAGAACCCATGGAGATAACCCACTTAGGCTCAAGCATTTGCTCATAGAGACGCTGAATGATCGGCGCCATCTTGATGAAGCAGGTACCGGCAATAACCATGAAATCCGCCTGACGCGGCGATGCCCGGATCACTTCGGCGCCAAAGCGCGCGATGTCGTGGGGCGCCGTGAAGGCGGTGGTCATTTCCACGTAGCAGCACGACAAGCCGAAGTTGTACGGCCACAAGGAGTTTTTACGCCCCCAGTTGACCGTGCCGTTCAGCACGTCTTCCAGCTTGCCCATGAAAATGTTTTTGTGGACTTGATCTTCTAACGGATCGGCAACGGTTTCCCGATTGCCGATCGGGTATTGCTCGTTAGGAGCATCCGGGTCGATCCTGGTGAGTTCGTATTGCATTGCCAAAGCCTCATTGTTTCAGCTTGGCCTGCCGCTTACGACGAGCTTCCGGTGCCCAATCAAGAGCACCCACCCGAAATAGGTAGACAAGGCCTGCCAACAGAATTGCTATGAAAACGAGAGCTTCGACGAATCCGGTCCAGCCGCTTTCGCGAACAGACACAGACCATGCAAAGAGAAAGAGGGCTTCGATATCGAAGATCACGAACAGCATCGCGACCAGATAGAATTTTGCAGAGAGCCGCAAGCGGGCGCCACCGGTAGGCAGCATGCCGGACTCGAACGGTTCGTTTTTGCTGCGGCCCCAGGCTTTTGACCCAAGGAGGCTGGAGACGCCGAGCATGAAGGCACAGAGGCCGACAACGCCGAGAAGGAAAATGGCAAAGCCCCAGTTGTGGGCTATGAGTCCTGTCGCTTCGGGCATGCTGGAAATCCTTAACAGAGAGCAAAGGTCTCTGAGCTTAAAAAGGTAATAAAGCAGTGACGATATGTCGCAGCGCTATTGATTGCCGGGATTTTATGGCTAAACACCCAGCAAGTAAATTTTCTAAGATGAATTAATTCAATCCTTTAGTGGTATAGCACTCCTCAAAGTCTGCGCAGGCCTTGTGTTCCGTGGATTGCAGCGTGTTTCAAGGATTATGTTTTACGGCGCAGGTAATCAACAAAAGCAACTCTAAATGATAATTAATATCGTTTAAGGGCTGCGATGTTGTGACGCAGTACGGTTAACCCGTTGAACTTGGCTTATATAGACGCACTTGGCAAGTTTTGAACTTGGCTTTGTAACCTGTTTCACGTTTCAGTTTATGGATCTGGGTCAGGGTTTTCGTGAATGCTCACCCCGCTGTAGGAGCGAGCTTGCCTCGCGATCTTTTAAAAGATCAAAAGATCGCGAGACAAGCTCGCTCCTACAGGGTTGTTCGGGCACACAAAAAAACGCCCCGAACCAGTCGGGGCGCCAATCACTGAGGAGCAGCTATCAGTGGAACTGTTCTTCTTCGGTCGAGCCGGTCAGGGCGGTTACCGATGAAGAGCCACCTTGAATAACGGTGGTCATGTCGTCGAAGTAGCCGGTGCCCACTTCTTGTTGGTGCGCCACGAAGGTGTAGCCTTTTTCTGCGTCAGCGAATTCCTGCTCTTGCAGTTTCACGTAGGCGGTCATGTCGTTGCGGGCGTAGTCGTGCGCCAGGTTGAACATGCTGTGCCACATGTTGTGAATGCCGGCCAGGGTGATGAACTGGTGCTTGTAGCCCATGGCTGACAATTCGCGCTGGAACTTGGCGATGGTCGCGTCGTCCAGGTTTTTCTTCCAGTTGAAGGAAGGCGAGCAGTTGTACGACAGCAGTTGGTCCGGGTATTCCTTTTTGATCGCTTCGGCAAAGCGGCGTGCTTCGTCCAGGTCCGGTTTGGCGGTTTCACACCAGATCAGATCGGCGTAAGGGGCGTAGGCCAGGCCGCGGGCAATGGCTTGGTCCAGGCCTGCACGTACTTTGTAGAAACCTTCTTTGGTGCGCTCGCCAGATACGAACGGCTGGTCGTACGGGTCGCAGTCAGAAGTCAGCAGGTCTGCGGCGTTAGCGTCGGTACGGGCCAGGATGATGGTCGGTACGCCAGCCACGTCAGCAGCCAGACGCGCTGCAGTCAGCTTTTGTACGGCTTCCTGGGTAGGTACCAGTACTTTGCCGCCCATGTGGCCGCATTTTTTCACCGATGCCAGTTGGTCTTCGAAGTGCACGCCGGCGGCGCCTGCTTCGATCATGTTCTTCATCAGTTCGTAAGCGTTCAGTACGCCGCCGAAACCGGCTTCAGCGTCTGCCACGATAGGAGCGAAGTAGTCGATGTAGCCTGCGTCGCCCGGGTTTTTGCCGGCTTTCCACTGGATCTGGTCGGCACGACGGAACGAGTTGTTGATGCGCTTGACCACGGTTGGAACCGAGTCCACCGGGTACAGCGACTGATCGGGGTACATGGATTCAGCAGAGTTGTTGTCTGCTGCCACTTGCCAACCCGACAGGTAGATAGCCTGGATGCCGGCTTTAACCTGTTGAACTGCCTGGCCCCCGGTCAGGGCGCCCATGCAGTTGACGAAATCTTTCTCAGGACGGAAGGACGGGTGTGCGCCCTGTGTCACCAGTTTCCACAGCTTGTCAGCGCCCAATTTTGCAAAGGTGTGCTCGGGTTGAACCGAACCACGCAGGCGGACCACGTCAGCAGCGGAATAATCGCGTTTCACGCCTTTCCAGCGTGGGTTTTCGGCCCAGTCTTTTTCAAGGGCTGCAATTTGCTGTTCGCGTGTCAGTGCCATGGAGATAAACCTCGTCGCATAGGTCTGGGTTGAAAAATTTGCTCCGCCAGCACACAGCAATTGTGTTTGTGTAAGTGCGTGAATGGCTGCTCGCCAAGAGTCATCCAGGGCCCTTTTCCGGGGCTCTGATTGGCGGGAGCGGGGCCATCATGCCTTTGCATTTTTGTGTCGTCAAACACTTTGTAGTGCTTTTTTCACGGCACTACATATTTAGTCTAATACGACCCGTCAGTCAGTTTTGGGTCCTCTGGTCGAGAGTGTTGACTTTGACCCGTACCGTCATGTCGTTGCGCCCTTGAGTAGAGTACGTAAGGGTTGTAGCGTTATTTTGAGTCTGGCTCTGGTTGCTGCTGCCTGCCACGGTGATCCACTGGCCGAGGGGTCCGCTGATCTGTGTGTTGGCATTTTGCATGTTCACTACATCGGGACGCTCCTGGCTCATGCTGTCCAGATGCGTGCTGATCGCGAGGTGTACCGTTTCACCTGTGACGGTGGCAGTGACGAAAAAACCCTGGGTGACATCGCGGTATTCGGTCTGTGTGAGCAGTCGGCCATAGGCGTCTGTCTGGGTGCTGGTGAGGGGCACGCTCTGGCCGATCTGGATTTGCGCGGGCACACCTTCAGTGGCCTCGATTTGCTGAATGCCACCTTCACGGCTGGCGGTGCTGATCACGCGGGTGTCTGAATTGGATTCGGGCAGGCTGTTGTCGCGGGTGTCGACCGTAATCAGCAAGCGCTTGGCGGGGGTGTCGAGTTGCGCCAGCAGGTTTTCCAGATTTTGAATTTTTGAGGGGGCTGCTTCGACAATCAGTTGGTTGCCGTAGGCGCTGACTTTGCCGTTTTTACCGATAAAGTTCTGCGCAATCGGCAGTAGATCGGCGCTGGTGCGGTTTTGTAAGGTGATGACTTTGGTATCGGCCAGTGCGCTAATGCTGAAGGCCATGAGCAGGCTGGCGATGAAGGCGCGTAGGGACATGTCCGTTATCTCCGCAATACGTGAAAAGTATCCCCGGAGTGTGGCAGATAGCAAAACGCCCTGCGATCCGAAGATGGCAGGGCGTTTTGTTGTCACGCATGTGGGAGCGGGCTTGCTCGCGATGCAGACGACTCATTCTTTCTGCAAAGCAGCGTTATCCGTATCGCGAGCAAGCCCGCTCCCACAAAGGTGGGCTTAGTAGTTAGCTACCGCGTTCCATATCAACGTGCGGAATGCCTGCTTCAAGGAATTCCTCGCTGACGATTCTGAAACCCAGGCGCTCATAGAACGACGTCGCGTGCACTTGCGCGCTGAGCTGCTGCTTTTTAAGGCCGCGTTTTTCAGCTTCGCTGATCGCGGCCTGCATCAAGGCGTCGCCCACTTTGAGGCCGCGCCAGTCTTTGAGTACAGACACTCGTCCAATGTGGCCGTCCGGCAGCAGCCGGGCAGTACCAATCGGGAAATCGCCCTCATAAGCCAGAAAATGCACGGCATCTGCGTCGTCTGCGTCCCATTCCAGTTCGGGCGGGACTTGTTGTTCGGCAATAAACACCGTCTCACGAATGCGTCGAATATCGGAGTTGTCCTTTTTCCAGTCGGCGACACTTACGTGAGTCTTATTCATCAGCAAACCCCAAGCTTCCTTGTTTAACCAGCTCGAAGAGCAGGTTGCTTGCGTCTTCATCGGCCAGCCATGGGCCGAGGTTATCACTGTGCAGGGCGTCGGCCGCGCAAATCATTTTCAGCAACTCGCGCAGTTTACCCGGCAACAGACGGCTTTGGCCGCTGGCGAACAACAGCAGGTCTTCGTCCACTTCGGACCAGGCCAGGCGGGCGCTCGGGTTACGGATCAGAATAGCGCCCTGTTCCAGGCTGTCGATCAGCTCTGGCTCTTCGAGTTCCGGGCCGACCACGAGTTCCGGGTAGCGTGGCTCGGTCATGAACTGGCCGAACCAGGTCAGCAGCATGCGCTCGTCGCTCATGTGCTCGGTCAGCAGGTTTTTAAGGCGGCCCAGAGCGTCGTGCTGAATCTGGTGTGGATCGCTTACAGGCTGCGCGTCGGCGTCGGTGTAGCGGTCTTCGTCCGGCAGATACTGGCTCAGGAAGTCCGTGAAGTGGGTCAGTACTTCGGCTGCGCTTGGGGCACGGAAACCGACCGAGTAGGTCAGGCAGTCATCCACGGCAACGCCGCAATGTGCCAAGCGTGGCGGCAGGTAGAGCATGTCGCCGGGTTCCAGGGTCCACTCATCGGTGGCCTCGAACTCAGCCAGAATTCGCAGGTCGGCATGTTCCAGCAGCTTGCTGTCGGCGTCGCACATCTGGCCGATCTGCCAGTGGCGCTTGCCGTGGCCTTGCAGCAGGAATACGTCGTAGTTATCGAAGTGCGGACCGACGCTGCCGCCCGGGGCTGCATAGCTGATCATCACGTCGTCGATGCGCCAGCTTGGCAGGAAGCGGAAGTTTTCCAGCAATTCACCGACTTCCGGGACGAACTGGTCAACGGCTTGAACCAGCAAGGTCCACTCGCGCTCTGGCAGTTTGCCGAATTCGTCTTCTGCGAACGGGCCGCGGCGCAGTTCCCATGGGCGCTCGCCGTGCTCGATGATCAGGCGCGATTCGACTTCTTCTTCCAGCGCCAGACCGGCCAGTTCGTCGGCATCGATCGGGCTTTCGAAGTCAGGAATTGCCTGGCGGATCAGCAGTGGTTTTTTCTGCCAGTAGTCGCGCATGAACTCGCGCGCCGTGATGCCGCCCAGAAGTTGAAGAGGAGTATCAGGATTCATGTGTAACCTATTGAAAAAATGCGCTTTGTAATCAGGAATAAAAACGCCCGGCACGGCCGGGCGTTAATAGGTCGTTGCAGCGATCAGATACGCTTGGCTTGCTCGACCGCGTTGCCAATGTAGTTGGCAGGCGTCAGCAGCTTCAGCTCGGCCTTGGCCGCTTCCGGCATTTCAAGGCCGTCGATGAACGTTTGCAGTGCTTCAGGGCTGATGCCCTTGCCGCGCGTCAGCTCTTTGAGCTTTTCGTACGGGTTTTCAATGTTGTAGCGACGCATCACAGTCTGGATTGGCTCGGCCAATACTTCCCAGCACGCGTCCAGGTCAGCAGCGATTTTTTGAGCGTTCAGCTCAAGCTTGCTGATGCCTTTGAGGCTGGCTTCGTATGCGATCACGCTGTGGGCGAAGCCGACACCGAGGTTACGTAGTACGGTGGAGTCGGTCAGGTCGCGCTGCCAGCGGGAGATTGGCAGTTTGCTGGCCAGGTGCTGGAACAAGGCGTTGGCGATACCCAGGTTGCCTTCGGAGTTTTCGAAGTCGATCGGGTTGACCTTGTGCGGCATGGTCGACGAACCGATTTCGCCTGCGATGGTGCGCTGCTTGAAGTAGCCCAGGGAGATGTAGCCCCAGATATCGCGGTCGAAGTCGATCAGGATGGTGTTGAAGCGGGCAATGGCGTCAAACAGCTCGGCAATGTAGTCGTGCGGTTCGATTTGCGTGGTGTACGGGTTGAAGCTCAGGCCCAACTCGTCTTCGATGAAGGCGCGGGCGTTGGCTTCCCAGTCGATCTGCGGGTAGGCCGACAGGTGGGCGTTGTAGTTGCCGACAGCGCCGTTGATTTTGCCCAGCAGCGGTACTGCAGCGACTTGAGCGATTTGACGCTCCAGACGGTACACCACGTTGGCCAGCTCTTTGCCCAGAGTGGTAGGCGAAGCCGGTTGGCCGTGGGTGCGCGACAGCATTGGCACGTCAGCGAAACGGATGGCCAGTTCGCGGATGGCTTGAGCGGTCTGGCGCATCAGCGGCAGCATCACGTCATCACGGCCTTCGCGCAGCATCAGGGCGTGGGACAGGTTATTGATGTCCTCGCTGGTGCAGGCAAAGTGGATGAACTCACTGACGTTGGCCAGCTCAGGCAGCTTGGCGGCCTGTTCCTTGAGCAGGTACTCAATGGCTTTAACGTCGTGGTTGGTGGTGCGCTCGATCTCTTTGACGCGCTCGGCGTGCTCCAGAGAGAAGTTTTCGGCCAGTTCGTTCAGAACGGCGTTGGCTTCGGCGGAGAAGGCCGGAACTTCAGGGATGGCAGCGTGAGCGGCCAGGCGCTGGAGCCAGCGAACTTCAACCAGAACGCGGGCACGGATCAGGCCGTACTCGCTGAAAATTGGGCGCAGGGCCTGGGTTTTGCCGGCGTAGCGGCCGTCAACAGGGGAAACCGCAGTGAGCGAAGAGAGCTGCATGGGGTGTTCTCGGACAGTCGGGCAACGAAATGGGGCGCGTATCATACATGAAAAAAACAGCCGGTCCGCTGCCAACTGACCGGCGTCTTACGCGTAACGAGGTTGCAACGTGTTCGTACTGGCGTGTTTCAGTTGCCACGCAGCATCGGATAAAGCTCTTTGAGCAGCTTGCGGCGGCTGAAAACCAGCTGCCAGCGATGACCGCCCAATTGGCGCCACAGCCGCGCGGAACGAATACCGGCCAGCAATAGCGCGCGAATTTTTGCCGCATTGTTCGGTTGTTGCAGGTTGCGCATGTCGCCATGTACCTGGATGCGCTGACGCAGGGTGCTCAGGGTGTCCTGATACAGCCCGCCGCAGGCCGCCACCACGTTTTCGTGGGCGGGGCCGAAATGCTCAACCTGGGACTGGATTTGCGGCAGGCGCTTGCCAATCAGCTCAAGCATGTCGTCGCGCTTGGCCAGTTGACGCTCAAGCCCGAGCATCGACAGGGCGTAGCGCAGCGGCTCGCGCTGCAGGGTGCTCGGGTCGCGCTCAAGGGCGCCAATCAGTGCCCGATAGCCTTCGCGCAGGTTGCTGTCGTCACCGCCATAGACCTCAAGGGTGTCCTTGGGGTCGCGTACCAGCAGGCTGCCCAGCATGCAGGCCAGGTCGGCTTCGCTGATCTGGCCGGTCTTGGCGATCTTGTCGACCAGCACCGCGGCAAAAAACACGCCGCCCAAGGCTACCAGTTGCTCCTGAATCGGGTTCATGCGCGGTGGCCCTTGCTGGTCCACGGCTCGGCCACTTCGATCACGCCGCCGCCCAGGCACACTTCACCGTCGTAAAACACCACGGACTGGCCGGGGGTGACCGCGCGTTGCGGGTCGTCGAAGGTGGCGCGATAGCCGGTAGCGGTTTTTTCAAGGGTGCACGGCTGGTCGCTCTGGCGATAGCGGACCTTGGCGGTCAGGCGCAGCGGGCTGCTCAGGTCGATCGGGTTGACCCAATAGATCTCTGAGGCGAGCAGGGCGCGGGAGAACAGCCACGGGTGGTCATTGCCCTGGCCAACGATCAGCTCGTTGTGCTCAAGGTCTTTGATCAGCACGTACCACGGCTCGTCACTGGCGTCTTTGAGGCCGCCGATGCCCAGGCCCTGGCGTTGGCCGATGGTGTGGTACATCAGGCCGTGGTGGCGGCCGATGACTTCACCTTCGGTGGTTTTGATTTCACCCGGCTGCGCGGGCAGGTACTGCTTGAGGAAGTCGCTGAAGCGGCGCTCGCCAATAAAGCAGATACCGGTGGAGTCTTTCTTTTTGGCGGTGGCCAGGCCGTGTTTCTCGGCAATGCGGCGCACTTCCGGTTTTTCCAGTTCGCCTACCGGGAACAAGGTCTTGGCAATCTGCTCACCACCGACGGCGTGCAGGAAATAGCTCTGGTCCTTGTTCGGGTCGAGGCCCTTGAGCAGCTCTGTGCGGCCGTCAATGTCACGACGGCGCACGTAGTGGCCGGTAGCGATCAGATCTGCGCCGAGCATCAGGGCGTAGTCGAGGAACGCCTTGAACTTGATTTCGCGGTTGCACAGGATGTCCGGGTTAGGCGTGCGCCCGGCCTTGTATTCGGCCAGGAAGTGCTCAAACACGTTGTCCCAGTATTCGGCGGCAAAGTTGGCAGTGTGCAACTTGATGCCAATTTTGTCGCACACGGCCTGGGCGTCTGCCAGGTCATCCATGGCGGTGCAGTAATCCGTTCCGTCGTCTTCCTCCCAGTTCTTCATGAACAGGCCTTCCACCTGATAGCCCTGCTCCATGAGCAGAACGGCGGAAACGGAAGAGTCTACACCGCCGGACATGCCGACGATGACGCGCTGTTGTTCGGGGGCGACTAAGGCTGGATCACGCATAGGGTTTCAATGAGTGCCTTGAAAAAGGACGCGATTCTATCAGGCCCGAGCGCTCAAGGCTAAACCGAAGGGCGGATTAACGTGAGGTCGAACAATTGGCCGCTCAGATAATCGTCGATGCACTGCAAGCTCAGCTCGCTGCGCCAGCGCTGGCGTTGCGCTATCAGCTCGTCGCGGGTCAGCCATTGCGGGCCGATGATGCCGGTGTCCAGGGTGTATTCGAGGTGATGTTTGACGACTTTGCCGGCAAAGCATACGCGCTGATACGTCACGCCGTTGCTTGGGGCGGTGTACAAGTAAATGCCGATGACCCCGGTCAGTTCGACGTCGTAACCGGTTTCTTCGAGGGTTTCGCGGATCGCTGCTTCAATCAGGGTTTCGTTCGGGTCCAGGTGCCCGGCGGGCTGGTTAAGCACGGCGCGCTCTCCGCTGTATTCCTCAACCATCAAAAAACGGCCATTGTCTTCAACGACCGTCGCGACGGTGATGTGGGGTTTCCATTCCATGTGAGGGTCTCGGTTTATTGGTGGATGCATATCCCCTGTGGGAGCGGGCTTGCTCGCGATGCAGGCGCTTCAGTCTGTGCTTTTTACGCGCTGATGCTATCGCGAGCAAGCCCGCTCCCACAGGGTTTGTATGGCCCGTAAAAACACAAACCCCGGCGTCGTGGGCCGGGGTCTGTGCTGTTGCCTGTTGCTCTTACACCAGAGAAGCGATGATCTCGTTCAGCGTGGCGCTAGGGCGCATTACGGTGCTCACCTTATCGGCGTCGGCGTGGTAGTAACCACCGATGTCGACAGGCTTGCCCTGCACGGCGTTGAGTTCGGCAACAATTTTTGCCTCATTCTCGGCCATGGCTTTTGCCACAGGGGCAAATTGGGCTTGCAGCTCTTTGTCTTCAGTCTGAGCGGCCAGGGCTTGTGCCCAGTACAGCGCCAGGTAGAAGTGGCTACCGCGGTTGTCGATGTTGCCGACTTTGCGCGATGGCGATTTGTTGTTGTCCAGGAACTGACCGGTAGCCTGGTCCAGGGTTTTGGCCAGCACCAACGCTTTTGCGTTGTTGTAGGTGGTGCCCAGGTGCTCCAGGGAAGCAGCCAGTGCAAGGAACTCACCCAGCGAGTCCCAACGCAGGAAGTTTTCTTCCAGCAGTTGTTGCACGTGCTTGGGTGCCGAGCCACCTGCGCCAGTTTCGAACAGGCCGCCGCCATTCATCAGCGGGACGATCGAGAGCATTTTGGCGCTGGTGCCCAGTTCCATGATCGGGAACAGGTCAGTCAGGTAGTCGCGCAGTACGTTGCCGGTTACCGAGATGGTGTCCAGGCCGGCGCGGGTGCGTTCCAGGGTGAACTTCATGGCGTCTACAGGCGACATGATGCGAATGTCCAGACCGCTGGTGTCGTGATCTTTCAGGTAGGTTTCAACCTTCTTGATCATTTCTGCGTCGTGAGCACGCTTAGGGTCCAGCCAGAATACAGCCGGGGTGTTGCTGGCGCGGGAGCGGTTAACGGCCAGTTTGACCCAGTCGCGGATCGGCGCGTCTTTGGCCTGGCACATGCGCCAGATGTCGCCTTCCTCAACCTTTTGTTCCATCAGCACGTTGCCGTTGCTGTCGGTTACCCGAACAACGCCAGGGGTTTTGATCTGGAAGGTTTTGTCGTGCGAGCCGTACTCTTCGGCTTTTTGCGCCATCAGGCCAACGTTTGGCACGCTGCCCATGGTGGTCGGATCGAAAGCACCGTGCTTTTTGCAGTCTTCGATCGTGGCCTGGTAGATAGTTGCGTAGCAACGATCCGGGATGATGGCCTTGGTGTCTTGCAGTTGGCCTTCGGTGTTCCACATTTTGCCGGAATCACGAATCATCGCTGGCATCGAGGCGTCAACAATCACGTCGCTTGGTACGTGCAGGTTGGTGATGCCTTTGTCAGAGTTGACCATCGCCAGAGCAGGGCGGTTGGCGTAGACAGCCTGGATGTCAGCTTCGATTTCAGCTTGCTTCTCGGCTGGCAGTGCCTTGATACGGGCGTACAGGTCGCCGATACCGTTGTTCAGGTTGAAACCGATTTCTTTCAGGACGTCGGCGTGTTTGGCCAGCGCGTCCTTGTAGAACTCAGCCACGATCTGACCAAACATGATCGGGTCGGAAACCTTCATCATGGTGGCTTTCAAGTGAACCGAGAACAGCACGCCTTGTTTCTTGGCGTCTTCGATTTCGGCCGCTACGAACTTGCGCAGGGCATTTTTGCTCATGACGGAGCAATCGATGATCTCGCCGGCTTGTACGGCGGTTTTTTCCTTCAGGACGGTAGTGGTGCCGTCTTGAGCGATCAGTTCGATTTTAACGCTGTCCGGGGCTTCGATCAGGGCCGCTTTTTCGCTGCCGTAGAAGTCGCCTTCGCTCATGTGAGCCACGTGGGACTTGGAGTCTGCAGCCCAGGCGCCCATTTTGTGCGGGTGCTTGCGAGCGTAGTTTTTAACCGACAGTGGTGCGCGGCGGTCCGAGTTGCCTTCGCGCAGTACCGGGTTTACGGCGCTGCCCATGACTTTGCTGTAACGCGCCTTGATGTCTTTCTCGGCGTCAGTCGTCGCGGTGTCCGGGTAGTCAGGGATGTTGAAGCCCTGTGCTTGCAGTTCCTTGATGGCAGCTTGCAGCTGAGGAACCGAGGCGCTGATGTTAGGCAGCTTTATGATGTTGGCTTCAGGGGTAACAGCCAGGGCGCCCAGTTCGGCGAGGTGGTCTGCTACGGCCTTGTCACCCAATTGCTCGGGGAAGCTGGCGAGGATGCGGCCTGCCAAAGAGATGTCGCGCGTCTCAACGGCAATATCAGCGCTGGCGGTGAAAGCCTCGATGATAGGCAGCAGTGAATAGGTGGCGAGCGCCGGAGCTTCGTCGGTGAAGGTGTAGATGATCTTCGAACGGTTGGGCATTTCGGATTAACTCTCTTCTTTGCTGAGCGTGCTCAGATACTCGAGATGCGCAGGGTAGGCGCTTTCGTACACAGTGAACAATGAGCCGAAAGTCGAGGTTCTTCGCTGTGATGTGAATGCATCAGTAGAGCGTCAAGCGGTCGAGCCGGGGTAACGGCTCAGCCTTTCTAGGCCTGAAAGACTCATTCCAGTAGGTGTTGCTGAGTGACTCCGTGGTCACCGGCGCAGTATACATAGGTCACTAAGGTTGCTGCGAGGGGGGTGGCCTAACACAAATCATCAATTGGTCTAAGAACCTGCGGCAAAATGCCCTTGGTTTTGACTTGATACCCCCGTGTTTACGGGGTTTTTCTGGGGGTTTGAAGGTGGGGTGTGCACGTGCATGGCGGCAAGTGCAATAAAAAACGGCCGATTCGTGTGTGAGAATCGACCGTTCTTCATGACGGGCTGTGCTCGCGGGCTCAGACCGACAGGCGGGTGGCCCCTGATGCAGTCACGGGTTGCGGCGTCAGCACCTTGGCGTCGGTGATTGCCACAGCGTGCAGGCCTTTGGGCCCTTGAATGATTTCAAAGCTGACAGGCTGGCCTGCTTTCAGCGTTTTGTAGCCGTCCATCTGAATGGCGGAAAAATGGGCGAAGAAGTCGATTGGATGTCCATGCTCGTCGATGCCTTCCTTGGCTTCCGTATTGATAAAGCCGAAGCCTTTGGCGTTGTTAAACCACTTGACCTTGCCTTGCATACTCATCTCCCTCTGCTGCAAACAACTCCATCACTGGAGTATCATCCAGTTCACTCGCGCAGAAACCACGAAATATGGTTGACTGCACGGACCTTTATTACCCACTGTGGGTTCTATTGGTTGTAACACCGTTTTACCGATAGTCAAGGTCACGCGGCGGCGCAGTTGAAATTTGCTACGTCTGCCTCCATCACTGTAATCGATCAAAGACGAACCTTTCTTTCCATGCATGCAATCAGCCAGATTCGACTAACATCCAATCATGATCAGCCCGATTATGATGACGAAGATTCCGCTGGCTTGGCTGTGCAAGAGGCTAAGCCTGCGCTTCAGGCGCCGCCGATGTACAAGGTGGTTTTGTTCAACGATGACTACACACCCATGGATTTCGTTGTCGAAGTGCTTGAGGTGTTTTTTAACTTGAATCGCGAATTGGCGACCAAGGTCATGCTGGCCGTTCATACAGAAGGACGGGCAGTGTGCGGCATCTTTACCCGCGACATCGCCGAGACCAAGGCGGCGCAGGTAAACCAGTACGCACGCGAAAGCCAGCATCCGCTACTCTGTGAAATCGAGAAGGACGGTTAACGCCGACCACTTGGGTATGAGGTGAAGCCATGTTAAATCGCGAGCTCGAAGTCACCCTCAATCTGGCCTTCAAGGAAGCACGCTCAAAGCGTCATGAGTTCATGACGGTCGAGCACCTCCTTCTAGCGCTTCTGGATAATGAGGCGGCCGCAACCGTTCTACGCGCCTGTGGCGCAAACCTCGACAAACTCAAGCATGACCTGCAAGAGTTTATTGATTCCACCACCCCCCTGATCCCTGTCCACGACGAAGACCGTGAAACTCAGCCAACCCTGGGTTTTCAACGCGTCTTGCAGCGCGCTGTGTTCCACGTACAAAGCTCCGGCAAACGTGAAGTCACCGGCGCGAATGTGCTGGTGGCGATTTTCAGTGAGCAAGAAAGCCAGGCGGTGTTCTTTCTCAAGCAGCAGAGCGTTGCCCGCATCGATGTGGTCAACTTTATCGCGCATGGTATTTCCAAAGTGCCGGGCCATGGCGATCACGCTGAAAACGAGAACGAAATGCAGGATGAAGAGGGCGGTGAGTCGTCGTCTTCAAGCAATCCTCTGGATGCTTACGCCAGCAACCTGAACGAGCTGGCTCGCCAGGGCCGGATTGATCCGCTGGTGGGGCGTGAAAACGAAGTTGAGCGCGTTGCGCAGATTCTGGCGCGTCGCCGTAAAAACAACCCGCTGCTGGTGGGCGAGGCAGGCGTGGGTAAAACCGCGATTGCCGAAGGCCTGGCCAAGCGCATCGTTGATAACCAGGTGCCGGACCTGCTGGCCAACAGCATCGTCTATTCGCTGGATCTGGGTGCCTTGCTGGCCGGCACCAAGTACCGCGGCGATTTCGAGAAGCGCTTCAAAGCGTTGCTCGGCGAGCTGAAAAAGCGTCCGCAGGCCATTTTGTTCATCGACGAGATCCACACCATTATTGGTGCGGGCGCGGCGTCCGGTGGCGTAATGGACGCTTCCAACCTGCTCAAGCCCCTGCTGTCCTCGGGTGAGATCCGTTGCATTGGTTCGACTACGTTCCAGGAATTTCGCGGGATCTTTGAAAAAGACCGTGCCCTGGCGCGGCGCTTCCAGAAAGTCGACGTGTCCGAACCTTCGGTTGAAGACACCATCGGTATTCTGCGTGGCCTTAAAGGGCGTTTCGAGCAGCATCACGGTATTGAATACACTGATGAGGCCCTGCGTGCGGCGGCCGAGCTGGCGTCACGCTACATCAATGACCGGCACATGCCGGACAAAGCCATTGACGTGATCGACGAGGCGGGGGCGTATCAGCGCCTGCAGCCGGTTGAAAAACGCGCTCTGCGTATCGATGTGCAACAGGTCGAAGACATCGTGGCGAAAATCGCCCGTATTCCGCCTAAGAGCGTCTCCAGCTCCGATAAAGAGCTGCTGCGTAACCTTGAGCGCGACCTCAAGCTGACGGTGTTTGGTCAGGATGCGGCGATTGATTCCTTGTCGACGGCCATCAAGCTGTCGCGTGCCGGGCTCAAGTCGCCAGACAAGCCTGTCGGTTCGTTCCTGTTCGCAGGCCCGACCGGTGTGGGTAAAACCGAAGCTGCGCGCCAGTTGTCCAAGGCGCTGGGTGTTGAGCTGATTCGCTTTGACATGTCCGAGTACATGGAGCGCCACACCGTATCGCGTCTGATCGGTGCGCCTCCAGGCTATGTCGGGTTTGATCAGGGCGGCCTGCTCACCGAAGCCATCACCAAGCAACCGCACTGCGTACTGCTGCTGGATGAAATCGAGAAGGCGCACCCTGAGGTTTTCAACCTGCTGCTGCAGGTCATGGACCACGGCACGCTGACCGATAACAACGGGCGCAAGGCTGACTTCCGTAACGTGATCATCATCATGACCACGAACGCGGGTGCAGAGACGGCTTCACGGGCCTCGATCGGCTTTACCTTGCAGGATCACGCCACCGATGCAATGGAAGTGATCAAGAAGAGCTTCACCCCTGAGTTCCGTAACCGCCTGGACACCATCATTCAATTTGGTCGCCTCAGCCATGAAGTGATCAAACACGTGGTGGACAAGTTCCTCACCGAGTTGCAAGTGCAGTTGGAAGACAAGCACGTGCAGTTGGTGGTGACCGATGCCGCGCGCGGCTGGTTGGCGGCTGGCGGCTACGACGTGACCATGGGCGCCCGCCCGATGGCGCGTCTGATTCAGGACAAAATCAAGCGCCCACTGGCTGAAGAGATTCTCTTTGGTGAGCTGGCTGATCACGGCGGTGTGGTTAACATCGACCTCAAAGACGGCGAGTTGGTCTTCGAGTTTGAAACAGACCTTGAAATGGCTTGATGTGACCGTGAAATAAAAAAAGCGCCGAAAGGCGCTTTTTTTATAGGTAAACCCTGTAGGAGCTGCCGCCTCGTCTTCGACGCCGCGCTGTCGCGTAGCAAGCAGGCCGGCGAGTATCTTCAGCATCCCCCAATCGGTTCCCTCTCCTGCGGGAGAGGGCTAGGGTGAGGGGGGCTTAGATCAAGAGATCGCGAGGCAAGCTCGCTCCTACAGTCAGGCCAGGCGTTCGTCATATCGCAGGCAAACAAAAACGCCCGGCAGAGCCGGGCGTCTTGTATTGACTTGATTAACGAGCGCGGTAAGTGATGCGCCCTTTGCTCAAGTCATAGGGCGTCAGTTCGACGCGCACTTTGTCACCGGTAAGAATACGAATGTAGTTCTTGCGCATCTTGCCGGAAATATGCGCGGTTACGACGTGCCCATTTTCCAACTCCACACGAAACATGGTGTTGGGCAGGGTGTCGACGACAGTGCCTTCCATTTCGAAGCTGTCTTCTTTCGACATGCAGTAAAGCCCTCGGTGTCCAGTGAATGGCCCGGTGCAACTGCGCCAGGCAAAAGCGGCGTGCATTGTGCCCGAAAAGTAGGGTTTAAGCCAAGGGGTTCAGTAAAGAGTGCTCCATCTCTGATTAATCAGCAGCTCAATGGGCCGATATTCAGTCTTGTAATTCATCTTTTTGCAGTTCTTGATCCAGTACCCGAGGTACAGCGCATTCAGCCCTAGGCGGCGGGTTTCGGCAATTTGCCAGAGAATCCCGTAACGGCCCAGGCTGCGGCGCTCTTCGTCAGGCTCGTAGAAGGTATACACCGCCGACAAACCATTGGGCAGCACGTCAGTGACCGCCACGGCCAGTAACCGTCCGTCGAGACGAAACTCGTAAAACGTCGAGAACGGCAAGTCGCGCACCAAAAACGTCGAAAATTGCTCACGGCTTGGCGGGTACATGTCGCCGTCTGCATGCCGTAGTTCGATGTAGCGCTTGTAGAGGGCGAAGTACTCATCGCTAAAACTGGGCTTGGCGGCCTTGACCTGGAGGTCGGTATTGCGTTTGAAAATACGCTTTTGCTGGCGATTGGGGATAAACGTCTGTACCGGGATGCGGGCAGGTGTACACGCATCGCAATTCACGCAATGGGGTCGATAAAGGTGGTCGCCACTGCGACGAAAGCCCATTTCGGACAAGTCGGCATAGACCTGCACATCCATCGGCTGGCTGGGATCGAGGAACAGCGTGGTCGCCTGTTCATCGGGCAGGTAGCTGCAAACGTGAGGTTGAGTGGCATAAAACTTCAAGCGCGCCAGCTCGGTCATGATGGGCCCTCAGGGAAATCTTTGAATTAAGTGTAAGCCAGCCAGCAAAACTCGCCTATCAAACCCACTCTGCGTTTGTAGGTAGATCGAGATGTTTGTGTAGGTAATCGGCGAATTGTTGTCGTGGGATTGAGCGGGCGCCCAGGCTTTCGAGGTGATTGGTCGGCATCTGGCAGTCAATCAGCACAAAGCCCCAGGCCTTCAAGTGACTGACCAGCGTCGCAAACCCCACTTTTGAGGCGTTGTCTGCGCGGCTGAACATGGACTCGCCAAAAAACAATTGGCCCATCGCCAGGCCGTACAAGCCGCCAACCAGTTCGCCGTTGTCCCAGACTTCTACCGAGTGCGCGTGGCCGCGTGCGTGAAGCTCGATGTAGGCATCTTGCATTTTTTCGGTAATCCACGTGCCGTCGGCATAGCTTCGCGGTTCGGCGCAGGCTCGAATAACCCCTTCGAAGTCGCGGTCGAACGTCACGTGGTAACGTTGCTGGCGCAATAGTTTTGCCAGGCTGCGCGAGACATGCAGCTCATGCGGGAATAGCACCGTGCGCGGGTCTGGCGACCACCAGAGTATCGGCTGGCCTTCGGAAAACCACGGGAAGCAGCCATGGCGATAGGCCTGGATCAGCCGGTCAGGGGACAGATCGCCGCCGGCGGCGAGCAAGCCATTGGGTTCGCGCATGGCCGTTGTCAGTGGCGGGAATGTCAGGGTGTCGCGTTTTAACCAGGTCAGCATGGCAATCGGTCTTACAGAAGAGGGGAGGGGGGCTGCAACTCTGTCGCGTTGCCGCGGTCTGAGTCGAGCGGATCCGTGGCTGTCGCGACAGCGCTATAAGTCTTTGTCACACAAGGCAATGCATGCTCAAATTGGCGGCTCTCGGGCGGGCACATGATGATCGCGCCCGGCGCTGGCGTCAGCGTGGCATCCACGGCTTAAACCCGTACAATGGCCCGCCTGTTTGAGCTGTTCTAAACTGCACAACATTCGCCTCACTCCCTGGCGGGCTGGTCTTGGGGTGACGAGTCATATTACAAGGCTGTGTGCAAGGCTAGTCCAGTTTCATGTCTGAACTTGTCACCTGCTCGAATTGAGCAGTATTTTGCAGTCAATCAATTGTTGGGCGCGCCACAGGCGCAGGAAAAGACGCGTTTTGAAGAAATCCACAGCAGCACCTAAAACAGTTCCACTCTGGCGTCAGCAATTGCACTACCGGCTCAAGGAAGGTGCATTGCTCGCTATTGGCGCTCTATGCCTGTTCATGATGATGGCCTTGCTGACCTACGGTAAGGACGACCCCGGCTGGAGCCACAATAGCCGCGTGGTGGATGTGCAGAACTTTGGCGGGCCTGCGGGCGCCTACAGTGCGGACATCCTGTTCATGGTGCTCGGCTATTTTGCCTACATCTTCCCGCTGCTGCTGGCGATCAAGGCGTATCAGATTTTCCGCGAGCGGCATCAGCCGTGGCAGTGGAGCGGCCTGCTGTTTTCGTGGCGGCTGGTCGGCCTGATTTTTCTGGTGCTTTCAGGTGCCGCGCTGGCGCACATTCACTTCCATTCTGCCAGCGGCTTGCCCGCCGGTGCTGGTGGTGCGCTGGGCGAAAGCCTGGGTGATCTGGCGAAGAACGCGCTTAACATTCAAGGCAGTACCTTGCTGCTGATTGCCTTGTTCCTGTTCGGTTTGACTGTTTTTACCGATTTGTCGTGGTTCAAGGTCATGGACGTGACCGGCAAAATCACCCTTGATCTGTTCGAGTTGATCCAGGGCGCCGCGAATCGCTGGTGGTCTGACCGTAATGAGCGCAAGCAACTGGTTGCACAATTGCGTGAAGTCGACACACGGGTTAACGAAGTGGTCGCCCCAAGCGTTCCCGACAAGCGTGAGCAGGCCAAGGCCAAAGAACGCCTGATCGAACGTGAACAGGCGCTGACCAAGCACATGACCGAGCGTGAAAAACACGTGCCGGCTGTAATTACCCCGGCACCGGCCAAAGCGCCGGAGCCGAGCAAGCGTGTGCAAAAAGAGAAACAAGTGCCGTTGTTTGTCGACAGCGCGGTTGAAGGCACCTTGCCTCCGATCTCGATTCTGGACCCGGCCGAGAAGAAACAGCTCAACTATTCCCCTGAATCCCTCGCGGCTGTTGGCCATTTGCTTGAGATCAAGCTCAAGGAATTCGGGGTCGAGGTGGCGGTGGACTCGATTCATCCGGGTCCGGTCATTACCCGTTATGAAATCCAGCCAGCGGCCGGGGTCAAGGTCAGCCGTATCGCCAACCTGGCCAAAGACCTGGCACGTTCGCTGGCCGTGACCAGCGTGCGGGTGGTTGAGGTGATTCCGGGTAAAACCACGGTGGGCATCGAGATCCCCAACGAAGATCGCCAGATCGTGCGCTTCTCCGAAGTGCTGTCGACCCCAGAGTTCGATGACGCCAAATCGCCAGTTACCTTGGCCTTGGGTCATGACATTGGCGGCAAGGCGGTGATTACCGACCTGGCAAAAATGCCGCACCTGTTGGTGGCCGGTACCACCGGTTCTGGTAAGTCGGTGGGCGTGAACGCGATGATCCTGTCGATCCTGTTCAAGTCGGGCCCGGAAGACGCCAAGCTGATCATGATCGACCCGAAAATGCTTGAGCTGTCGATCTACGAAGGCATTCCGCACTTGCTCTGCCCGGTTGTGACCGACATGAAAGACGCGGCCAACGCCCTGCGCTGGAGCGTTGCCGAGATGGAGCGCCGCTACAAGCTGATGGCCAAGATGGGCGTGCGTAACCTGGCCGGTTTCAACCAGAAGATCAAAGATGCCGAAGCGGCGGGTGAGCCGATCAGCGACCCGCTGTACAAGCGCGAAAGCATCCATGACGAAGCGCCGCTGCTGACCAAGCTGCCGACCATCGTGGTGGTGGTCGACGAATTTGCCGACATGATGATGATCGTCGGCAAAAAGGTCGAAGAACTGATTGCCCGTATTGCCCAGAAAGCGCGGGCTGCCGGGATTCACTTGATCCTCGCGACCCAGCGCCCATCGGTAGACGTGATCACCGGTCTGATTAAGGCCAACATCCCGACCCGTATGGCGTTCCAGGTATCGAGCAAAATTGACTCGCGTACCATCATCGACCAGGGTGGCGCCGAACAACTGCTGGGCCACGGTGACATGCTCTACATGCCGCCAGGCACAAGTTTGCCGATTCGGGTACACGGTGCGTTCGTGTCTGACGAAGAAGTGCACCGTGTGGTTGAAGCCTGGAAACAGCGTGGTACACCGGACTATAACGATGACATTCTGGCGGGCGTCGAAGAGCCGGGTAGCGGCTTTGATGGCGGTAGCAGTGAAGGCGGCGATGACGCTGAAACCGATGCGCTGTACGACGAGGCTGTGCAGTTCGTGCTCGAAAGCCGTCGCGCTTCGATCTCTGCGGTTCAACGCAAACTGAAGATCGGCTACAACCGCGCGGCACGCATGATCGAGTCCATGGAAATGGCCGGGGTCGTGACCGCAATGAATACCAACGGCTCGCGCGAAGTGATAGCGCCGGCTCCAATGCGCGACTGATCTGCTCGCAGGTAAGCTGCAAGCAGGGTTTAACTAATCAATGAGGATTTCCATGCGTTTTGTCAGCATGTTGTTGCTACCGGTTTTGGCGTTGACTGCCTTTTCCGCCAGTGCCGCTCCGGCGGATGTACAGAGCCTGACCAACCTTCTGGAACGGTCGAAAACGTTGACGGCCAATTTTTCTCAGTTGACCCTCGATGGCAGCGGCACCCAGTTGCAAGACACCAAAGGGCAAATGGCCTTGCAGCGTCCGGGGTTGTTCTACTGGCACACCGATGCGCCTAACGAGCAGACCATGGTTTCTGATGGCCAGAAAGTCACCTTGTGGGATCCGGACCTGGAGCAGGTCACCATCAAGAAGCTTGATCAGCGTCTGACCCAGACCCCGGCCTTGCTGCTCTCGGGTGATGTCTCAAAAATCAGCGAAAGCTTTGATATCACCTCCAGGCAGTCGGGTGAGGTGATCGACTTCACGCTCAAGCCCAAAACCAAAGACACCCTGTTTGACTCGCTGAACCTGTCTTTTCGCAGTGGCCTGATCAATAACATGCGTCTGGTTGATAGCGTGGGTCAGCGCACTGATCTGCTGTTCACCGGGGTCAAGGCCAACGAGCCGATCCCGGCGTCCAAATTCAAGTTCGATATCCCGAAAGGGGCTGATGTCATCCAGGAATAAGCCCTGGACGAGGTTTCAAACGCTGCTATGGATCTGTTTCGAAGTGCACCGATTGCCCAGCCCTTGGCCGCCCGTCTACGGGCGACCAATCTGGATGAGTATGTCGGTCAACAACACCTGCTCGCCCGGGGCAAGCCCCTGCGTGAAGCGCTGGAGCAGGGCGCGCTGCACTCGATGATCTTCTGGGGGCCGCCCGGTGTGGGTAAAACCACACTGGCGCGGCTGCTGGCTGAAGTCTCGGATGCTCATTTTGAAACGGTCTCGGCCGTCCTGGCCGGGGTCAAAGAGATCCGCCAGGCGGTGGAAATCGCCAAGCAGCAAGCCGGCCAGTACGGGCGGCGGACCATTCTGTTTGTCGACGAAGTGCACCGCTTCAACAAGTCGCAGCAAGATGCGTTCTTGCCCTACGTTGAAGACGGCACCCTGATTTTTATCGGTGCGACCACCGAAAACCCCTCCTTTGAGCTCAACAACGCCCTGTTGTCACGGGCGCGGGTCTACGTGCTCAAAAGCCTCGACGAGGCGGCGTTGCGCAAGTTGGTACACCGGGCGTTGACCGAAGACAAAGGCCTGGGCAAACGCGGCTTGACCTTGGGCGATGAGGGTTTCCAGACGTTGCTCAGGGCCGCTGATGGCGATGGCCGACGTTTGCTCAACCTGCTGGAAAACGCCTCTGACCTGGCCGAAGACCACAGTGAAATCGGCGTCGACCTGTTGCATGACTTGCTGGGCGATACCCAGCGGCGCTTCGACAAAGGCGGTGAAGCGTTTTACGACCAGATCTCGGCCTTGCACAAATCGGTGCGTGGCTCCAATCCGGACGGTGCGTTGTACTGGTTTGCGCGCATGATCGACGGCGGTTGTGACCCGCTGTACATCGCGCGCCGGGTGGTGCGCATGGCCAGTGAAGATATCGGCAACGCTGACCCGCGGGCCTTGAGCCTGTGCCTGTCAGCCTGGGACGTGCAAGAGCGTCTCGGCAGCCCCGAAGGCGAGCTGGCCGTGGCCCAGGCCATTACTTACCTGGCCTGTGCGCCGAAAAGCAACGCGGTGTACATGGGCTTCAAGGCCGCGCTGCGCAGCGCCGCCGAATACGGTTCGCTCGAAGTCCCGCTGCATTTGCGCAATGCCCCGACCAAGCTCATGAAGCAATTGGGTTATGGCGACGAATACCGTTACGCCCACGATGAGCCTGATGCCTATGCTGCCGGTGAAGACTACTTCCCGGATGAGCTGGAGCCGTTACCGTTGTATCAGCCCGTCCCGCGCGGGCTCGAATTGAAGATTGGCGAGAAGCTTAAACACCTGGCTGCACTTGATCGGGCCAGCCCTCTACAGCGGAGAAAACCTTGATTCCTTTGATCGCTGCGGTAACGGTGGGCGGTATTGCAGGTACATTGTTGCGTTTCGCCACGGGCAATTGGGTGAACGCCAATTGGCCAAAGCACTTCTATACCGCGACATTGGCCGTTAATATCGTGGGCTGCCTGCTGATTGGCATCCTTTACGGACTTTTTTTAATCCGCCCGGAAGTACCGATTGAAGTCCGCGCCGGATTAATGGTCGGTTTCCTGGGTGGTTTGACCACTTTTTCATCCTTTTCACTGGATACGGTGCGCCTGCTCGAAAGCGGGCAAGTGCCTTTGGCACTGGGCTATGCAGCCATCAGCGTATTCGGCGGGCTGCTTGCAACCTGGGCTGGCCTGTCCCTGACCAAACTTTGATAAACGAGAAACCGACATGCTCGATTCCAAACTGTTACGTACGAACCTGCAGGACGTAGCGGATCGCCTGGCATCCCGTGGCTTTAAGCTGGACGTGGCGCGCATCGACGCGCTGGAAGCCAAGCGTAAAGAAGTTCAAACCCTGACCGAGCGTCTGCAGGCTGAGCGCAATGCCATCTCCAAGAGCATTGGCCAGGCCAAGGCGCGCGGCGAAGACATCGCGCCACTGATGGCCAGTGTAGAAACCATGGGCAGCGATCTGGCCAACGGCAAGGTTGAGCTGGATGCCATCCAGACCGAACTGGACTCGATTCTGTTGAGCCTGCCGAACCTGCCGGATGAATCGGTACCGGTGGGTGCGGACGAAGACGACAACGTCGAAGTTCGCCGCTGGGGCACGCCAAAAGCCTTTGATTTCGAGATCAAGGACCACGTCGCCCTGGGCGAGCAACACGGCTGGCTGGATTTTGAAACTGCCGCCAAATTGTCCGGCGCCCGTTTTGCCTTGCTGCGTGGGCCGATCGCTCGCCTGCACCGCGCCCTGGCGCAGTTCATGATCAACCTGCACATCAACGAACACGGCTACGAAGAGGCATACACGCCTTACCTGGTTCAGGCACCTGCGCTGCAGGGCACTGGCCAGTTGCCCAAGTTCGAAGAAGACCTGTTCAAGATCAGCCGCGAAGGCGAAGCCGATCTGTACTTGATCCCGACCGCTGAAGTGTCGCTGACCAACATCGTTGCGGGCGAGATCGTCGATCACAAATCGCTGCCGATCAAGTTTGTGGCGCACACGCCATGCTTCCGCAGTGAGGCCGGTGCTTCGGGCCGCGACACGCGCGGCATGATTCGCCAGCACCAGTTCGACAAGGTTGAAATGGTGCAGATCGTCGAGCCTTCGACGTCGATGGACGCGCTGGAAGGCCTGGTCGGCAACGCCGAAAAAGTTCTGCAACTGCTCGAACTGCCATACCGCACCTTGGCGCTGTGCACCGGCGACATGGGCTTCAGCGCAAGCAAGACCTACGATCTGGAAGTGTGGATCCCGAGCCAGGACAAGTACCGCGAGATCTCGTCGTGCTCCAACTGCGGCGATTTCCAGGCCCGTCGTATGCAGGCGCGTTTCCGTAACACCGAAACCGGCAAGCCTGAGCTGGTTCACACCCTCAACGGTTCCGGCCTGGCGGTCGGTCGTACGCTGGTGGCCGTGCTGGAAAACTACCAGCAGGCCGACGGCTCGATCCGTGTGCCAGAAGTGCTTAAGCCTTACATGGGCGGTATTGAGGTCATCGGCTAAATGGAGTTTCTGCCGCTGTTTCATAACCTGCGTGGCCGCCGTGTGCTGGTGGTCGGCGGTGGCGAGATTGCCTTGCGCAAATCTCGCCTGCTGGCCGATGCCGGTGCGGTGTTGCGGGTCGTTGCGCCCGCGATAGAGCCACAGTTGTGCGAGTTGGTAAACAGTAGCGGCGGTGAGCAGGTGTTGCGCGGTTATGTCGAGGCCGACCTTGACGGGTGCGGGCTGGTCATCGCCGCCACCGACGATGAGCCGCTCAACGCTCAAGTGTCCGCTGATGCCCATCGACGTTGCGTGCCGGTCAACGTGGTCGACGCGCCTGCGCTGTGCAGCGTGATTTTCCCTGCCATCGTTGATCGCTCGCCGTTGATCGTTGCCATCTCCAGTGGCGGCGATGCGCCGGTGCTGGCGCGATTGATTCGGGCCAAGATTGAAACCTGGATCCCCTCGACCTATGGGCAACTGGCGGGCTTGGCTGCGCGTTTTCGCAGTCAGGTAAAAAACCTGTTCCCGGATGTGCAACAGCGTCGCGGCTTCTGGGAAGACGTGTTTCAGGGCCCGATTGCCGACCGTCAGTTGGCCGGGCAGGGTGCTGAGGCAGAACGTCTGCTAGAGGCCAAGATCAATGGCGAAGCGACGGTGACCACGGGTGAGGTTTACCTCGTGGGCGCCGGGCCGGGTGACCCGGATCTGCTGACCTTCCGCGCCTTGCGCCTTATGCAACAGGCGGACGTGGTGCTCTACGACCGTCTGGTGGCACCGGCGATTCTGGAACTGTGCCGCCGCGATGCCGAGCGTATCTACGTAGGCAAGCGACGTGCTGATCACGCAGTGCCGCAAGACCAGATCAACCAGCAACTGGTGGACTTGGCCAAGCAAGGCAAGCGCGTGGTGCGGCTCAAAGGCGGTGATCCGTTCATCTTTGGCCGTGGTGGCGAAGAAATCGAAGAGCTGGCAGCCCACGGGATTCCCTTCCAGGTGGTGCCGGGCATTACCGCCGCCAGCGGTTGCGCGGCCTATGCCGGTATTCCGTTGACCCATCGTGACTACGCGCAATCCGTGCGTTTCGTGACAGGCCACCTAAAGGACGGCACCAGCAACTTGCCATGGAACGATCTTGTCGCTCCGGCGCAAACCTTGGTGTTCTACATGGGCCTGATTGGCTTGCCGATTATCTGCGAGCAACTGATTGCCCATGGTCGCTCGGCGGACACCCCGGCTGCATTGATCCAGCAAGGCACCACCTCTAACCAGCGAGTGTTTACCGGCACGTTGAAAGACCTGCCGACCTTGGTCGCAGAGCACGAAGTGCATGCCCCGACCCTGGTGATCGTCGGCGAAGTGGTGTTGCTGCGTGAGAAGCTGGCGTGGTTCGAAGGCGCCCAGTCGCAGGTTTAACTGCGGTGCAAAACACTGTAGGAGCGAGCTCGTCTCGCGATCTTTTGATCCTTTAAAAGATCACGAGGCAAGTTAGCTCCTGCAAATTATTTTCAGCTCCTGTTTTCCCCCACCAGGCTGTCGACCGACGGCACGCGGGTATCGCTTTCCATCTGGGCATCGTGCTCCAACTGGTGACTAAAACGGTCCAGTGAGCCTTGCGCCGGTTGGGCGTCGCTGGCAAAAACCGGCGGGCTCAGCAGGTAAGCACTCAATAAGCGGCTCAACCCCGCCAGACTATCAATGTGCGTGCGCTCATAACCGTGGGTCGCGTCGCAACCAAATGCCAGCAAGGCACAGCGAATGTCGTGCCCCGCCGTGACGGCTGAATGCGCATCACTGAAGTAGTAACGGAACATATCGCGGCGTACCGGTATGTCGTTGTGGGTCGCCAAACCCAACAGGTGCCGTGACAAATGGTAGTCATACGGGCCACCCGAATCCTGCATGGCCACGCTGACTGCATGTTCACTGGAGTGCTGGCCCTCGGCGACGGGCGCAATATCAATGCCGACAAACTCACTCACGTCCCACGGCAAGGCTGCCGCCGCGCCACTGCCGGTTTCTTCGGTGATGGTGAACAGCGGATGGCAGTCGATCAGTGGTTGCTCACCACTCTCGACGATGGCCTTGAGTGCGGCCAGCAAGGCAGCAACACCGGCTTTGTCGTCCAGGTGCCGGGCGCTGATATGGCCGCTTTCGGTGAACTCGGGCAGCGGGTCAAAGGCGACAAAATCCCCAACATTGACCCCCAATGAATCGCAGTCGGCACGCGTCACGCAGTAGGCGTCCAGGCGCAACTCAATGTGGTCCCAGCTCACCGGCAATTCATCCACGGCGGTATTAAACGCATGGCCGGACGCCATTAATGGCAACACGCTGCCGCGAATCACGCCGTTGTCAGTAAACAGGCTGACCCGGCTGCCTTCGGCAAAGCGGCTGGACCAGCAACCAACCGGGGCCAGCACCAGACGGCCGTTGTCTTTGATGGCCCTAACGCTGGCGCCAATGGTGTCCAGGTGAGCTGACACGGCGCGGTCCGGGCCGCTCTGCTGGCCTTTAATCGTGGCGCGCAAGGTGCCGCGCCGGGTCAGTTCAAAGGGGATGCCCAATTCTTCAAGCCGCTCAGCGACGTAACGCACGATGGTGTCGGTAAACCCGGTCGGGCTGGGGATGGCAAGCATTTCCAGGAGAACCCGTTGCAGGTACTCAAGGTCAGGTTCTGGCAGGGCATGACTCATAAAAGCTCCTTTTGCGGGAGAGGCAGTACATAGGGATTGTTGACGTTTCAATGCAGGCGCGAAGAAACGTCAACAGACCCCACCGTTCAGGGGCCGGGCTGGCTGTGCGGAAACAGCAAGTCGATAAAGCGCTCAGCGGTGGGCTGCGGTTCATGGTTGGCCAGCCCGGCGCGCTCGTTCGCTTCGATAAACACGTACTCGGGCTGGTCGGCGCCGGGCACCATCATGTCGAGCCCAACCACCGGGATATCCAGTGCCCGGGCGGCCCGCACGGCCGCATCGGCGAGAACCGGGTGAAGGATGGCCGTGACGTCTTCCAGGCAGCCGCCGGTATGCAAGTTGGCCGTGCGGCGCACCGCCAGCAACTGGCCAGCAGGCAGGATGCTGTCGTAGTCGTAACCAGCCGCTTGCACGGCACGCAGGGTTTCGGCGTCCAGCGGGATGCGGCTTTCGCCTTGGGTGGCGGCCTGACGGCGACGGCTTTGGGCTTCGATCAGTTGACGGACGTTGTGCTGGCCATCGCCGATGACCTGGGCCGGGCGCCGAATGGCGGCCGCGACCACTTCATAACCAATCACTACGATGCGCAGGTCATGGCCTTCGTGGAAGCTTTCGAGCAACACCCGGCTGTCAAAGGCCTGCGCCGCCTTGATCGCATCCTGCACGTGTTCAATGGTTTGCAAATCAACCGCTACCCCATTGCCTTGCTCGCCATCCAGCGGTTTGACCACCACCCGCAGGTGTTCTTCGAGAAACGCGAGGTTGTCATCGGCATTGCCTGCGCGTTGTTGGGTTGGCACGTTCAAACCTGCGGCGCTGAGCACTTTGTGGGTCAGGCTCTTGTCCTGACACAGGCTCATGCTGATGGAGCTGGTCAGATCGGTCAGCGACTCGCGACAGCGAATACGCCGTCCGCCATGGCTGAGGGTGAACAGCCCGGCGTTGGCGTCATCGATGTGCACATCGATGCCGCGTTTGTAGGCTTCCTCAACCAAAATCTGCGCATACGGGTTAAGCCCTGCCTCCGGGCCAGGGCCGAGAAACAACGGTTGGTTGATACCGTTTTTACGTTTGATGGCAAATGTCGACAGGGTGCGAAAGCCCAGTTTGCGGTAGAGGTTCTTGGCTTGCTGGTTGTTGTGCAGCACCGACAGGTCGAGATAACTCAAACCGCGGCTCATAAAGTGTTCGACCAGATGCCGCACCAGCACTTCGCCAACACCGGGGCGCGAGCAATGTGGGTCAACCGCCAGGCACCACAGGCTGCTGCCATTTTCCGGGTCATGGAATGCCGTGTGGTGGTTCAGGCCCATGACGCTGCCAATTACCGCGCCGCTGTCCTCGTCTTCGGCCAGCCAGTACACCGGGCCACCGTTATGACGTGCGGTGAGCAAGTCCGGGTCGACCGGCAGCATGTTGCGCGCCTGATACAAGGCATTGACCGCGCTCCAGTCGGCCTCGCTGCGCACTCGACGAATGCGGAAACCACGAAACACCCGGGTTGCCGGACGGTAATCGGTGAACCACAGGCGCAAGGTGTCCGAAGGGTCGAGAAACAGTTGTTGCGGTGACTGCGCCAAGACCTGTTGCGGCGCGGCCACATATAGGGCGATATCGCGTTCCCCGGCTTGTTCGTTCAGCAGTTCGTTGGCCAGGCGTGCCGGGTCGGGGAAGGTGTGCCCGATCAGCAAGCGGCCCCAGCCGCAGTGCACGGCGACCGGCTGCGTATCCAGCGCGCTGCCATCTTCGGCAAAGCGCGCCTGGAGTCGCTCGTAGGAGGGCGTTTGCCCGCGTAGTAAACGTTGGCTATAGGCGGTGGCAAGGGGTTTCATTGATCAAATTCCTTGTTCGCTCAGCCACAGATTCAGGGCTGCCAATTGCCACAGTTTGGAACCGTTCAGTGGCGTCAGTTGGCTTTGCGGATGGCTCAGCAAGCTATCCAGCATGGCCGGCTGAAACAGCCCGCGATCCTGGCTTGGGTCCAGCAATAGATCGCGTACCCAATTGCGCGTGTTGCCTTCCAGATGCTTGAGACCGGGTACCGGGAAGTAGCCTTTTTTGCGGTCGATGACTTCGCTGGGGATCACCAGGCGCGCGGCTTCCTTGAGCACATGCTTGCCGCCGTTGGGCAGCTTGAAACGCGCCGGGATGCGCGCCGACAGTTCCGCCAGGCGGTAATCCAGAAACGGTGTACGCGCTTCAAGGCCCCAGGCCATGGTCATGTTATCGACACGCTTCACCGGGTCATCCACCAGCATTACCGTGCTGTCCAGACGCAGCGCCTTGTCGACGCCCGCATCGGCGCCGGGCTGGGCAAAGTGCTCGCGCACAAAGTCACCGGCAGCATCGTTGGCGGTCAGCCATTGTGGCTGCACCGTGGCCTGGTACTCGGCATAGCTGCGATCAAAAAAGGCCTCGCGGTAGGCCGCGTAAGGATCGCTGGCGCCATCAACTTGCGGGTACCAGTGGTAACCGGCAAACAATTCATCAGCGCCCTGGCCGCTTTGCACCACCTTGCAATGTTTGGCGACTTCGCGCGACAGCAGGTAAAAGGCGATGCAGTCGTGACTGACCATCGGCTCGCTCATGGCCCGGAAGGCCGCCGGCAATTGCTCGATGATTTCGTTTTCGCCAATGCGTAACTGGTGATGACGGGTGCCGTAATGCTCGGCAATCAGATCCGAATACTCGAATTCATTCCCGCGCTCGCCGCCTGCGTCTGCAAAGCCAATGGAAAAAGTCGACAGATCTTGTACGCCGACTTCCCGCAGCAAACCGACCAGCAGGCTGGAGTCGACACCGCCTGACAGCAGCACGCCGACATCTACCGCAGCGCGCTGGCGAATGGCGACGGCTTCACGGGTGCTGTCCAGCACGCGTTCGCGCCAGTCTTCAAACGTCAGATTGGTCTCATCTGCATGTGGGCCGTAAGGCAGTGTCCACCAGGTTTTTTTCTCGGTGGTGCCGTCGGCGTCAATGCGCAGCCACGTAGCAGGCGGCAGTTTTTCAATGCCTGCAATCAACGTGCGCGGGGCCGGGACCACGGCGTGGAAGTTCAGGTAGTGGTTCAGCGCGACCGGGTCGAGCATCGGGTTGATATCGCCGCCTTTGAGCAGGGCGGGCAGGGTTGAGGCAAAGCGCAGGCGTTCGCCGGTGCGCGACAGGTACAGCGGTTTCACGCCCAAGCGGTCGCGGGCAATGAACAAGCGTTTTGCATCTCGCTCCCATATGGCAAAAGCGAACATGCCATTGAGCTTGGGCAGTAAGGCTTCGCCCCAGGCGTGGTAGCCCTTGAGCAAGACCTCGGTGTCGCCGCCGGAGTAAAAGGCGTAGCCGAGCGCTTCGAGTTCGGCGCGCAGCTCCGGGAAGTTATAGATCGCCCCGTTGAACGCCAGCGACAGGCCCAACTGGTTGTCGATCATGGGTTGCGCCGAGCCGTCCGACAAATCCATGATTTTCAGACGGCGATGGCCCAGGGCTATCGGCCCTTGGCTATGAAAACCCCAGGCATCGGGGCCACGTGGAGCAAGGTGGTGGGTGATGCGTTCGATGGCTGCCAGGTCGGCAGGTTGATGATCAAAACGTAACTCGCCAGCTAATCCGCACATGGTGTGTAAATCCTTGGTATTTCGGCATGTGTGTCACTACCGCTTCAGTCGCCATCCCTAGGGGATGCGGGCAGCGCGGGCACGGTTTAGAGAAGACTTGGCGGGTAGCCATGCCTTCAGCCCAAACGACGCACAGACGTTAAAAATGCCGCGCGCCGCGATGAATGACCGTGTTTTATCGAGTGATCGTGGTCTGGATCGTTCAATAAAATTTACCAACGGTGCTTGTTCGCGGCGCGGATCGGGTCTACGCAGGGGGCGGTTGGCCCCGGCAGCGCGGGGGATGCGCTGCCGGGTAGCAGGCCGGTTTTAAAGCCTGCGCACCAAGGCGCGCACAGCAAAACGGTTGGGGTGGCAAGCTTCTGCGACCGGGCGGGGCAGTGGCAGGGGTTCGTCGTTGATCCAGGCGGCAAGCAGTTCGCCGGACAGCGGTGCGGTGATCAAACCGCGTGAGCCATGGCCGCTGTTGACGTACAAACCGTCAAGCCACGGGCATTCGGTATCGGGCACCTGCCGGGCGTCCTTGCTGAGCACGGCATAGGCTTGGCTGAATGCTTCGGCATCGGCCAGCGGCCCGACAATCGGCAGGTAGTCGGGGCTGGTGCAACGAAACGCGGCCCAGCCTTGCAAGGTCAGCGGGTTGAGGTTTTCTTCGCCGAGACGCTGTACCAGGTCAGGCGAAATTTCTTCCAGCAAATCCAGATTGCCCTGATGGCCTTCAGGTGTGGTGGTCAGGTCTTCGTTATGAAAATCGAAGCTGGCGCCCACCGTGTGCTCGCCCAATCGCCCCGGCGCCACATAACCTTCGGCGCAGACCACAGTTTTAAGCGCCGCGCTTTGCGGGGTTTCAAGCAGTTGGGTGATTTGCCCGCGAATGCGCTTGAGCGGCAAACCGCTGCTGGCCGGGAAGCGTTTGACCTCGGCTGCCCCGGCCAGAATCACCACAGGTGCGCTGGCCAGTACCTGTTCGCCCTGGCAGGCCTGCCATTGGCCCTGCACTTTATTGAGTTGCAGCACATCATGGTGGGTCAAGACGCTGACGTTGGGGTGCAGCGTCTGAAACTGGCACAAAGCGGGCGGATGCACCCAGCCGCCTTCCGGGTAAAAAAGCCCGCCATGGGCCAGGTCTATGCCTGCCAAGGCTTGCGCCTGGGGTTGATCCAGCACGTGCACCAGCGCGGGTGGGAAGGCAGCGGCCAGTTGCTCCTGACGCTCGGCCTCTTTGGCATTGAAGCCCAGTTGCAACACGCCGCAATCATCCCAGTCGCGTCCGCGCTGCAAGTGCTCGAGCACGCGGCGGGTGTAGCCAAAGCCACAGACGATCATTTGCGACAGTGCCGTGCCGTGGGCGGACAGCTTGAGGTACAACACCCCTTGCGGGTTGCCGGAGGCTTCTTTGGCCAAGCGTTCGTGACGCTCCAGCAGCAGCACCTTCCAGCCGCGCTTGGCCAGGCTGTTGGCGCTGGCGCAACCCGACAAACCACCGCCGATCACCAGCGCGGTGCGCGGGCGGCTGATCTGTGGTGGGCGAGCGAACCAGGGTTTGACCGTGGCGCCGGGCAAGGCGGTTTCCGGCAAGCCGAGAAAGACCCCGCGCAGGATCTCCCACTTATGGCCGATACCCGGCGTGCGGCGCATTTTAAAGCCGGCCTCATTCAGCGCGCGGCGTACCCAGCCGGTGCTGGTAAAGGTGCTGAGGGTGGACTCGGGAGCCGCCAAACGGGCCAATTGTGCGAACAGTTCCGGGGTCCACATGTCCGGATTTTTCGCGGGCGCGAAGCCGTCGAGAAACCACGCGTCGACTTGTGCATCGAGCTGTGGCAGTTGCTCCAGCGCATCGCCGATCAGCAGCGTGAGCGTGACCCGGCCATTGGCCAGGCTGAGGGTTTGAAACCCCGGATGAATGGCCCAATAGCTGGCCAGCAGTTGCTCGCTGTAGTGCGCCAGCTCCGGCCAGAGGGCGAGGGCGCGGTGCAGGTCATCGCGGGTCAGGGGGTATTTTTCGGCACTGATGAAATGCAGCCGGGCCTCAGGGTGCGCCGTTTCGTCGAACAGTTGCCACGCACAGAGAAAGTTGAGGCCGGTACCGAAGCCGGTTTCACCAATCACAAAATGCGCGTTGGCAGGCAAGGCGCTGAAGCGCTCGCGCAAGGCATTCTGTTCAATAAAGACGTAACGGGTTTCTTCAAGGCCGGACTTGTCTGAAAAATACACGTCGTCAAACAGTCGCGAATGGGGGCGACCCTGGTCATCCCAGTCGAGCTGGGCATTGGGCATTTCAATGGTCATGTGAGGCTCTGCATCGGCAAGGCGGCCATTCTAGCCGATCGGCCACAGCACGACGGATTGATGACAGTTTTATGCGTTTTGTTGTTACGCACAGGCATCAATCGTCTAGGCTTGTGACATCTTGCCAGGGAGCTTTCCATGTTCGAATCTGCAGAAATCGGTCATTGCGTCGACAAAGAAACCTACGACAGAGAAGTTCCTGCCCTACGCGAGGCTTTGCTTGAGGCGCAGTACGACTTGCACCAGCAAAAGCGCGCAGCGGTGATTGTGCTGATCAACGGCATCGAGGGCGCCGGCAAGGGTGAAACAGTCAAGCTGCTGAGTGAATGGATGGACCCGCGGCTGATTGAGGTGCGCACCTTTGATCAGCAATCGGACGAAGAACTGGCGCGCCCGCCCGCGTGGCGGTACTGGCGTCATTTGCCGGCCAAGGGGCGCATGGGCGTGTTTTTCGGCAATTGGTACAGCCAGATGCTCCAGGCCCGGGTGCACGGGGTGATCAAGGACGCGGTGCTGGATCAAGCGATCACCGGGGCCGAGCGCCTGGAGCGCATGCTCTGTGACGAAGGCGCGGTCATTTTCAAATTCTGGTTTCACTTGTCCAAAAAACAAATGAAAGCACGGCTCAAGGCGTTGAAGGATGACCCGCTGCACAGCTGGCGAATCAGCCCGCTGGACTGGCAGCAATCCAAAACCTACGACAAGTTTGTGCGCTACGGAGAACGTGTACTGCGTCGCACCAGTCGTGATTACGCGCCGTGGCACATCGTTGAAGGTGCCGATCCGCACTACCGCGGCCTGACCGTGGGCAAGATTTTACTTGAAGGGCTGCAAGCCGCGTTAAGCGCGCCCAAAGCACGCCCGCGTTCGATCAACGTGCCGTTGCTGCCTGAAAGCCGAGATGGGTTGAGCCTGCTCGATTGCCTGGACATGACCCAGGTGCTGGAGAAGGATGACTATAAAGAGCAACTGGTCACCGAACAGGCGCGGTTATCGGGCCTGATGCGTGACAAGCGCATGCGCCGTCATGCCTTGATTACGGTGTTCGAGGGCAACGATGCAGCGGGCAAGGGCGGTGCCATTCGCCGCGTTGCGGCGGCACTCGACCCGCGTCAATACAACATCGTGCCGATTGCTGCGCCGTCGCAGGACGAGCGCGCACAACCTTACCTCTGGCGCTTTTGGCGACAGATTCCGGGGCGCGGAAAATTCACCATCTTTGACCGCTCGTGGTATGGGCGGGTGCTGGTAGAGCGGGTCGAGGATTTTTGCACCCAGGCCGACTGGATGCGCGCCTACGGCGAAATCAATGATTTCGAAGAACAACTGAAAAATTCGGGGGTGATCGTCGTCAAGTTCTGGCTGGCGATCGATAAAGACACGCAACTGGAGCGTTTTCAGGAGCGGGAAGCTATCCCGTTCAAGCGTTTCAAAATTACTGAAGAAGACTGGCGTAATCGCGAGAAGTGGGACCTGTACCGCACCGCTGTGTGCGACATGGTTGACCGCACCAGCACGGAAATTTCGCCATGGACACTGGTCGCGGCCAATGACAAACGCTGTGCACGGGTCAAAGTGTTGCGCACCATCAACGAAGCGCTGGAAGCCGCCTTTGCCAAAAGCGACAAACACGTCAAAAAGGGCAAGGCCATGATTCGTATCTAGGCGTTGAGCCGCGCTACGCCTCCTGAATTCGATTTCATACGATCTGTAGGAGCTGCCGCAGGCTGCGATCTTTTGACCTTTAACATCAAAAGATCGCAGCCAGCGGCCCCTCTTATCAAACACAAAATAAGTTATTGATTCTAAAGACCCTGTAGGAGCGAGCTTGTCTCGCGATCTTTTGATCTTGATCTGGCTTTTGATCTTGATCTTAGAGGCCCCGTTAAACCACGCTGGCCGAACGCAG
>NZ_WIWK01000189.1:0-6007 GCF_009600165.1 Pseudomonas sp. FSL R10-0399 | reverse complement strand
GGGAGCCGGATTTGAACCGACGACCTTCGGGTTATGAGCCCGACGAGCTACCAGACTGCTCCATCCCGCGTCTGTGGGGCGGATTCTACAGCGATACGCGGGGCTGTCAAACGTTAATTTCAAAAAAAGTCTTCTGCTTCAATTGGTTAGGCATTAAATAGGGTCGTTTAATCGTCTACAGCCCCTATAGGACAAGGGGTGTGGCGCAATTAGATACATTTCACTCCGGTCACAAAAATAAAGGCAAGGTTGAGAGCGCTGCATTTGTCGGCTCACCGAACACTACTGGTGCTATATACAGTTATCGGTGACATACTGGCGTTCTGTTTTACCTACATCCTGAAGAACCATGCCTGACATAACGCAGCGCAAAATCATCCACGTCGACTGTGACTGTTTCTATGCCGCTATTGAGATGCGCGATAACCCGAGCCTAGCGAACAAGCCCATGGCGGTCGGCGGCTCGGCTGACCGGCGCGGTGTGATCTCGACGTGTAACTATGAAGCGCGTGCGTACGGCGTGCGTTCGGCGATGGCATCCCGGCATGCACTCAAGCTGTGCCCGGATCTGATCATCGTGAATGGCCGGATGGATGCTTATAAAGAGGCGTCAAAAGAAATCCACGGCATTTTGCGCGATTACACCGAACTCATAGAGCCGCTGTCGTTGGATGAGGCGTATCTGGATGTCTCTGACAGCCCGCATTTCGGTGGCAGCGCCACGCGTATTGCTCAGGACATTCGGCGGCGGGTGTCGAATCAATTGCACATCACGGTTTCGGCGGGAGTAGCGCCGAACAAGTTTCTGGCGAAAATCGCCAGTGACTGGAAAAAGCCCAACGGTTTATTTGTGATCACTCCGGATCAGGTCGAAGACTTTGTCTCGGCGCTGCCGGTCAACAAACTGCACGGTGTGGGCAAGGTGACAGCGGACAAGTTAGGGCGCCTGGGTATTGAGACCTGTCAGGACCTGCGCGACTGGAACAAATTGGCGCTGGTGCGTGAATTTGGCAGTTTTGGCGAGCGTTTGTGGGGGCTGGCACGTGGGATTGATGATCGCCTGGTGCAAAGTGACAGCCGACGCCAATCTGTCAGTGTTGAAAATACCTACGACACGGATTTACCTGATCTGGCCGCGTGCCTGGACAAACTGCCCGAACTTCTCGACACCTTGAACGGGCGTATCGCCAGAATCGACAGCAGCTATCGCCCCGGCAAGCCCTTCGTCAAAGTCAAATTCCACGACTTTACCCAAACCACCCTGGAGCAGTCCGGAGCGGGGCGCGATCTTGAGAGTTATCAAGGGTTAATGAGTCAGGCGTTTGCACGCGGTGCCAAGCCCGTCCGATTGTTGGGGCTTGGCGTGCGTTTGCATGATTTGAGTACCGGGCATGAGCAACTGGAGTTGTTTGCCAGGCACCCGTAGAGGCGCTTTAGCTAACCCCGGGGTCTGCCACCAGTCGACCGGCGTTCTTGGTCAGCGACTGCAAAAACTCACGCTGCAACTCAGGGTCGTTGCGCGTCAGTTCAATCAGGCTTTGCTCCAGTTCACTGGCTTCTTCTTCAAGGCCCAGTTCTGACAAGCGCTTGACCCGATGTACCCATTGGTTGACGTCGTCACCCTCAAGGTCGTCGTAGATCAAGTTGTGCGCTTCGAGCAATTTGCCACGCAAATTACTGCTGATCGACAGAGTTGAGTCGGAATGCGCTTCGTCCTGAGCATCTTCGACCGTGATGGTCAATTTGCTCACGCGATTCAAGTCTTGCTCGGCAAACGGGCTGTCGAGCAAATTGAGGCGCAACACGCCGTTACGGTCCGTGGTCATTTCATGGCTTTGCTTGCCAGCACTGACGATGACCGGGCGTTCTGCCCACGGCAAGCTTGAGTACTCCATACGCTTGTCGCGCTGGATCTCTTCAATGCCGGCCAGGTTCTGCTCGGCGCGGCCGTGAGATTGCACGTTCATCGCCGGGTTGAGGCCGTCGACGCCGTAAGTGATCCAGTCTTTGGTCACGCTGTCAGGCAATTGCCCGAACATGAACACGTTCAGCACATTTGCACCCACACCGGCCACAACCGCGACCGCGCCCAGCGGCATCTCATAGATTTTGCGCCAGGGTTGGTAGGGGGTGTAACGGTCGTAATGACGGGTGACATCGAATTCAGTGACCTCAAAGGTCTTTTGTTCATTGATGCGCACACGGCGTTGCGGCAACTCCATGGCAGCCGGCGAACCGACGTCTATGTGCAGGGTGTGGGCGAGCAGTTTGCGCTCAATGCGCTCTTCATGCTCGCTGCGTTGTGACATGTGATTGGCGCAGCCGCTCAACAACAGGGCGCCGCATATGGCGGCGCCCGTCAAGGTACTTCGATTGAACATGACGTCTCTATGTGGGTTCAGCGACGGATACGTGCCTGAAGGAAAGCCAGGGCGTCAGCAACGGGCAGGGCTTGTGGCTCTGCTTCGGTGCGGCTCTTGTATTCCAGGTTGCCTTCGGCCAGGCCACGGTCACTGACGACGATCCGGTGCGGAATACCGATCAGTTCCATGTCTGCGAACTTGATGCCCGGGCTGGTTTTTTTGTCACGGTCATCCAGCAGCACTTCAAAACCTGCGGCGGTCAACTCTGCATACAGCTTGTCGGTGGCTTCACGCACGGCGTCGGTTTCGTAGCGCAGCGGCACAAGGGCGATCTGGAACGGTGCCAGGGCATCGCTCCAGATAATGCCGCGCTCGTCGTTGTTCTGCTCGATGGCTGCCGCTACCACGCGAGAAACGCCAATGCCGTAGCAACCCATGGTCAGGGTCACAGGCTTGCCGTTTTCGCCCAGTACCTGGCACTTCATCGCTTCGCTGTACTTGGTACCCAGCTGGAAGATGTGGCCCACTTCGATGCCGCGTTTGATTTCCAGCGTGCCTTTACCGTCCGGGCTTGGGTCGCCAGCGACCACGTTGCGCAGGTCGGCAACGGTAGGTACAGGCAAATCACGCTCCCAGTTCACGCCGAAGTAGTGCTTGTCGTCGATATTGGCGCCGACCGCAAAGTCGCTCATCAGTTCGACCGAACGGTCGATGATGCAAGGCAGTGGCAGGTTCAGCGGGCCCAGGGAACCAGCGCCAGCGCCGATGGCGTCACGCAGTTCAGCGTCCGAAGCCATGGCCAGTGGGCTGGCCACCAGTGGATGGTTGCCCGCCTTGATTTCGTTCAGGTCGTGGTCGCCACGGATCACCAGGGCGATCAGCTTGCCTTCTTCAGCAGCGTGAACGATCAGGGTCTTGACGGTTTTTTCGATTGGCAGGTTGTAGCCTTCTACCAATTGAACAATGGTCTTGGCGTCAGGCGTATCGACCAGGCGCAGCTCTTCAGACGCTGGCGCACGGGAGGTTTCGGCTGGAACAGCTTCGGCCTTTTCGATGTTGGCTGCGTATTCAGAGCCATTGCTGAACACGATATCGTCTTCGCCGGACTCGGCCAGTACGTGGAATTCGTGTGAACCCGCGCCACCGATGGAGCCGTTGTCCGCTTCTACCGGACGGAACTTCAGGCCCAGGCGAGTGAACACGTTGCAGTAAGCCTGGTGCATGCGGTCATAAGTGACCTGCAGCGATGCCTGGTCGGCGTGGAACGAATAGGCGTCCTTCATGATGAACTCGCGGCCACGCATCAAGCCGAAGCGCGGGCGAATTTCGTCACGGAACTTGGTCTGGATCTGGTACAGGTTGATCGGCAACTGCTTGTAGCTGTTCAGCTCGTTGCGGCACAGATCGGTGATGACTTCTTCGTGGGTCGGGCCCACGCAGAACTCGCGACCGTGGCGATCTTTAAGGCGCAGCAGCTCCGGGCCGTACTCTTCCCAGCGACCGGACTCTTGCCACAGTTCAGCCGGTTGAATGCTCGGCATCAGCACTTCCAGAGCGCCAGCAGCGTTCATTTCTTCGCGAACAATGGCTTCGGCCTTGCGCATGATCCGCAAGCCCATGGGCAGCCAGGTGTACAGGCCCGAGGCCAGTTTGCGAATCATGCCGGCGCGCAGCATCAGCTGGTGGCTGATAACGACCGCGTCCGAAGGCGTTTCTTTCTGTGTGGCGAGCAAATATTGACTGGTGCGCATGGGTAGTCGTTGCCGTTGCTGATGACTAAATTTGACTGGCCATTGTACGGGCGAGATTTGATTGCGTACAGACCGGGGGAGGGAGGCAGGCTCCCTCCGCTCAATCGGCGCGTTTGTCGAGGTCTACCGTGGGGTTGAGGCGGGCTTTACGGGTTTCCTGGTACCAGTGCAGGCTTATCAGCAGCAGGGTCGGGATGCCCATGATGGCGGTGATGATAAAGAAGTTGTGGTAACCGAACTTCTCGACCATGACCCCGGAGTAGCCGCCCATCAAACGCGGGAGCAGCAGCATGATCGAGCTGAGCAATGCGTATTGGGTGGCAGAGAACTTGAGGTTGGTCAGGCTCGAGAGGTAGGCAACAAACGCAGAAGTGGCGAGGCCGGAGCTGAAGTTGTCGAGCGAAATCGTGACAATCAGCATCTGCAGGTTCGGGCCCATGTCGGCCAGCAGCATAAACAGCAGGTTGGTTGCGGCGGACGCGGCCCCGCCAATCAACAGGATCGGCAAAATGCCGAAACGTACGATCAGCAGTCCGCCCATGCCTGCACCGAACAGGGTCATGAACAGGCCGAAAATCTTGCTGACACCGGCGATCTGGTCCTTGGTAAAGCCCTGATCGATATAAAACACGTTGGCCATCACGCCCATGACCGTGTCAGACATGCGATAGGTGGCAATCAGCCCAAGCAGCAAGAGTGCCTGCCAGCGATACCGCACAATAAAGTCGTTGACCGGCGTCAGCACGGGGGCGAGCCCGCGTCGCCCCATGGTGGACAGGCACAACCCGGTCAGCAGGATATAAAGGATGGCGCGCAAAAAGGCGCGGTCTTCCATCAGCAGCGTCATCGGGCTCATGCCCTCAAACAGCACGCCCGCAAAATTGGTGTTGTACAGCTGGGTGAACATCGCCGGGACCGACACCAACAGCACAATCAGCACGAACACCGAGGCCAGTTGATGGGCGAAGCTATAGCGGCCTACTGAAAGCTGAGTGCGCAAGGTGACCGGCGGTTCGCGCATGAAAAAGGTGGTCAGCAACGCGGGGATCATCAGCACGCCGAACAGCACATAGGTGCCGGTCCAGGCCGAATGCTTGTAGTTGAAGCCGGTCGAGCCGAAACCCTCAGCAAAAAACAACGCCCCGGCCGTGGCCAGCAGGGCGGCTACGCGGTAACCGGACATGTAACTGGCGGCGAGGGCAGCCTGGCGGCTGTCGTCGGCAATTTCCAGGCGGTAAGCGTCGATCGCGATGTCTTGGGTGGCCGAGGCAAATGACACGATAACGGCAATCGCAATCAGCCATGACAGGTGCTTTTGCGGGTCGCAAAAGCCCATGCCGATCAGGCCCAGAATCACCAAAGTCTGCGACAGCACCAGCCACGAGCGGCGTCTGCCCAGCTTGCCGAGCAATGGCAGGCGCCATTGGTCGAGCAACGGCGACCACACCCATTTAAAGGCATAAGCCAGGCCGATCAGGCTGGCATAACCAATGGTTTCGCGGGCTACACCTGCTTCGCGCAACCACACAGACAGCGTTGAAAACACCAGCATGTACGGCAAACCGGCGGCGAAACCGAGCAACAACAGCACAAGGGTTGAGGGGCTGGAATAGGCAGCTAGCGCTTCGCGCCAGGTTTTACGGGGCATGGACTCGAGTCTGCCTCTGATTGCGGAAACAAAGGGCGCACTCTAACCGCAGTGCTCTATCTGGCGCCAGCCATGGCGTCGTATATCCACACGATTATTAACAATGCTTAATCCTTCGCCGCGCAGACGCGCTCGCTGTTCATCACCGCTAGGGCTGCCCGCTGGCAAGCTGATCCTGCCGCCTGCGGCCAACACCCGATGCCAGGGCAGGCGGGTGTCTTCGGGGAGCTGGCTCAGCGTGCGGC
>NZ_WIWK01000188.1:0-6249 GCF_009600165.1 Pseudomonas sp. FSL R10-0399 | reverse complement strand
CTGCAAGCCGCGCAAGGTTTGCTCGTGGGCGCTGCTGCTGCGTTCGGCGCGCAGCACGCCGTCAAACAGCCGCCAGCAGGCCACCCCAAGCAAGGCAAAAATGGCGATGGCGATCACCAGTTCGAGCAAGGTGAAGCCCGCTTGCGGTTTAGTCATGGTTGCGCGCCAGCCAGTGCGTCACGCTGAGCAATGCCTGATCACTGCCCGCCGGGCTGACGCTCAACTCCACCCGTAACAGGCCCGTGTCGGGTTCGCTGGCGATGTGTTGAAACAGGCGCCACTCGCGTTGGGCAAAACGCTGGTTGAGGGTTTTTGAACCCATGGCCAGGGTCGCGCTTTGCAGGTGCAGCTCGCTCAGATGATTGTCGGCCAACCAGCCCGCCAACAGCCGGGTTTGGACCCGGGCGCTTTGCCCCAAGACGTATTGGCTGGCCGACATGACCGCCGCCGCCAGGGTCGCGAAAATGGCCAGGGCGATCATCACTTCCAGCAAGGTAAAGCCTTTTTCAGTGCGCATCCGTGACCTCGGACGCTTCGAGCAACGGGTTGCCAAGGCCATCGCTGTAGAGGCTCTGCCAGCGCAGCGGCGGGCTCTCAAAGTGCAGGGCAAAGGGGGTGTTTTCATCACTGCTGAGCCACAGCAGTTGCGGGGTGTGTTCACCGGCGCCAAGGCGGTGCACACGCCCCTCCAGCACCAGGGTCAATTGCACACCGGGGGGTAGTTTCACTGGCGCTTCGATGGCCTGCCAGGTTGTCCCTTGCAGGCGCATCTGTTGATAGGCTTCGGGTTCCAGTCGCAGACCGTATTCCTGCCCTTCCAGCACGGCCTTTTCGCGCAGGCCCTGCATCAGGGCGAGCATGACCTGCGCTTCTTGCCGCGCATCGCGGGCGCGTTTGTCACCCTGGCTGATATGCACCATTGAGACCAGCACGCCGATCATCACGATCACCACCATCAGTTCGATCAGGGTGAAGCCAAGCGATGAATCGCGCATGCCTCAGTTGCTCCAGTTGCCAATGTCTGTGGCAAAGCCTTCGCCGCCCTGCACACCGTCTGCGCCAAAGGAAAACAGGTCATACCCGGCCGAGTGGCTGCCGGGGTTGAGGTATTGGTACGGAGTGCCCCAAGGATCGACCGGCAGGCTTTTGAGGTAACCCTGCGGGTTCCAGTTTTTCGCCAGCGGCGTGCCCGACGGGCGAGTCACCAAGGCTTCAAGGCCTTGCTGGGTCGAGGGGTAGTTGAAGGTGTCGAGGCGGTACATTTCCAGGGCGGTGCTGATGGCCTGGATGTCGGTGTGCGCCGCGGTGACTTTGGCCTGGTCAGGGCGGCTCATGAACTGCGGCACGACAATGGCGCCGAGCACGCCGATGATGACCACCACCACCATGATTTCAATCAGGGTAAAGCCACGTTGAGTTGATGTACGAAGGGTATTCATCGGTCAATTCACCAGTTGATTGAGGCTAAGGATCGGCAACAAGATGGCCATGACGATCAGCAAAACCACGCCGCCCATCAGCACCAACATGATCGGTTCAAACAAACTCACCACCAGCGCGATGCGCGCTGCGAGGGTTTTTTCCTGCTGTTCGGCGGCCCGCGCCAGCATGCTGTCCAGCTCGCCGGCACGTTCGCCGCTGGCAATCAGGTGCAGCATCATCGGAGGGATGTCGCCGCTGCGTTCCAGACCGCTGGCCAGCGTTGCGCCTTCGCGTACGGTGCGGGCGACATCGAGCATGCGGTGGCGAATGGCGAGGTTGGCGATCACCGTGGCCGAGATTTCCAGGGCATCCACCAACGGCACGGCGCTTTTGCCCAGAATCGACAAGGTGCTGGCAAAACGCGCCGCCTCCATGGCGCGCAGCACCCCGCCGACCATGGGCACATTGAGCAGCAGCGCATGCCAGCGCAGCTTCAAGGCTGGTTGCAGCAACGCCCAACGCGCCGCACCCAGGGCGGCGAGCACCAGCAGCAACAACAGCCAGCCGTAGTCACGCAACCCTGTACTCAGGGCGATCATCGCCCGGGTCAGCACGGGCAGCGGCTGGCCACTGTTGACGAAAATCTTGACCACATCCGGCACTACATAGCCCAGCAGAAAGCCGACGATGGCGAACGAGGCAATCAATAAAATCAGCGGGTACACCAGCGCCAGCTGGATCTTCTGGCGCGAGGCATGGCGGGCTTCGGTGTAGTCGGCGAGCTGCTCGAGCACATGGCCCAAATGGCCGCTGCGCTCGCCCGCCGCCACGGTGGCGCGAAATAATTCCGGGAAGGCCCGAGGGAACGCTGACAGCGCCGTCGCCAAGGCATGGCCTTCGGTGACGCGGTTACGCACCGCGAGCAATACGCTGCTGACATGGCGCTTGGCACTCTGCGCCGCCACCGCGCCCAGGGCTTCTTCGAGGGGTAAACCGGCATGGATCAAGGTCGACAGTTGCCGCGTGACAAGGGCCAGATCCGTAACGCCCAGCCGCCCCCGCGAACGCGTTGCACGGTGTGTTCTGGCTTCGCTCAACTGGCTCGGGCGCAAACCGCGCTCGCGCAATAACTGCCGCGCATGCCGGGCATTGTCGGCCTCTTGCTGGCCTCGGCAGTTGCGCCCGTTGGCGTCCTGCGCCCGGTAGTCAAAGGTCGGCATGCTCAGTCCTCCAAGGTCACGCGCAGCAGTTCGTCAAAGCTGGTCAGGCCCTGGATCACCAAGCGCTGGCCGTCCTGAAACAAGCTGGGAGCGTGCTCGCGCGCCACGCGTATGAGATCCGGCTCGCTGGCCCCCTGATGAATCAGCTCGGCCAGTGCCGGGGTGATGCCGACCAGTTCGTAAATCCCGGTGCGCCCGCGATAACCTTGCTGGCACTGGCGGCAGCCCTGCGGCTGGTACAAGGTGATGCCAGCCTGTGGATCGAGCCCCAGGCGCTGGCATTGCAGCGGGTCGGCGCGATACGGGGTTTTGCAGTCGGCACACAGGGTGCGCAACAAGCGCTGGGCCAGTACGCCAACCAGCGAAGACGCCAGCAAGTAGGCATCGACGCCCATGTCGACCAGGCGGGTGACCGCGCCCACTGCGCTGTTGGTGTGCAGGGTCGACAGCACCAGGTGCCCGGTGAGCGAGGCTTGTACGGCGATGTCTGCGGTTTCGTGGTCACGGATTTCACCGACCATGACCACGTCCGGGTCCTGGCGCAAAATCGCCCGCAGCCCACGGGCGAAAGTCATGTTGGCCTTGCTGTTGACCGGCGTCTGACCGATGCCCGGCAGGTGGTATTCCACCGGGTCTTCGACGGTCAGGATGTTGCGGGTCGGCGCGTTGAGGTGGCTGAGCGCGGCATACAGGCTGGTGGTTTTGCCCGAGCCGGTGGGCCCGGTGACCAGAAAAATCCCGTGGGGCCGGGCCAGGATGTGTTCAAAGCGGCTCAGGGTGGCTGCGGGCATGCCCAGGCATTGCAGGTCGAGGCGCCCGGCCTGTTTGTCGAGCAGGCGCATCACCACGCGCTCGCCATGGGCCGAAGGCAAGGTTGAGACGCGCACATCGACTTCATGCCCGGCCAATCGCAGGCTGATGCGGCCGTCTTGCGGCACGCGTTTTTCAGCGATGTCCAGGCGCGCCATGACTTTGATTCGCGACACCAGCAAGTTCGCCAGCTCACGTTTGGGCCGCAGCACTTCGCGCAGTTGGCCATCGATGCGCATGCGCACCGACAGGTAATGCTCGAAGGTTTCCAGGTGCACATCCGAGGCTTTTTCACGCATAGCCTCACGCAGCAGCGCGTTGATCAAACGAATGATCGGTGCATCGCCCTCCTGCTCCAGCAGGTCGGCGGTTTGCGGCACTTGCTCGGCCACGCTCATCAGGTCGAGCTCGCTGTCGAGCCCTTGCGCCACTTGCTCGGCCGCGCTTTGCCCGGCGCTGTAGCTGTGGGTAAGACGCTCGTTGAAGTGTGCATCCGATACCCGTTGCACGTGCACCTCTACGCCCGCCCGGCGCTGCACTTCGGCCAGCACGGTCAGCGGCGTGTCGCTGCGTATCAGCAGGCTTGCAGGCTGGGTCGAGGTGTCCAGCAGCACCCCGAAACGCCGGGCAAAGCTATAAGGCAAGCGCACCGGCGGCTGGTTCATGGGCGGGCAGCCTCGGGACGGCGCAGATCGACGGCGTTCGGGTCTTGCAGGTTGCCGTCAAACATCTGGTGCGGGTCGCTGGGCAGCAGCAACGAGTTAGTGTCTTTGGACGATGGCTGGCTGAGGTTTCGCAACGCGTTGTAGCGGTCTTCTCTGATCTCGCGAATATCATGTTTGCTGCGCACGATGGTCGGGCGCAAAAACACCATCAGGTTGGTTTTGGTGTGGGTATCTTTGCTCCAGCGAAACAACGCCCCCAAATAAGGAATGTCGCGCAGCAACGGCACGCCGCTGACCTGGGTGCGCACGCTGTCTTTGATCAAGCCGCCGATGACGATGATTTCGCCATCTTCGGCGAGGATGGTGCTTTTCAGGAAGCGCTTGTTGGTGATCAGGTCGGATGAATCCACCCCTTGCAGTGAAGGGGCCAATTCGGAGTTTTCTTGTGCAACCTCTAAACGCAACGAGCTGCCGTCGTTGATGTGCGGCTTGATTTTGAGGCTGATGCCGATGTCTTGGCGGGTCACCGTGGTGAACGGGTTTTGCGAGCTATCGCCCGTGCCCGTGTAGGAGCCGGTCTTGAAGGGCACGTTTTGCCCCACCAGAATCTCGGCTTCCTGATTGTCCAGCGTCAGCAAGCTGGGTGTGGACAGCACGTTGTTGTTGGTGTCACTGGCCAACGCCGAGATCAACGCATTGAAGCGGTCACCGCCCAATTGCAGCACGGCCCCTTCGGGCAGCGCAGGAGCGGGCCCCGAGAGCGCGCCGACCTGAATATTGGTGCCCGGAAAGGTGATACCGCCCTGGACGCTGCCACTGTTCACCCCCCATTGCACGCCCAGGGTGTTCACAATGTCGCCGGAGATTTCGACAATGGCGGCATGGATCAACACTTGCGAGCGCGGCTGATCGAGTTGGCGCACGATGCTTTCCAGGCTTCGCACTTTCGCCGGATCAGCCATGATCACCAACGCATTTTGGCTTTCATCGGCGGCCACCATGACCTCGCTGGCGGAGGTCTTTTGTGCAACGCCAGCCAGCGCGGTGTCTTGTTGCATGCCCTGGGCAACGGTATCGAGCACCTCGGCCAATTGTTTGGCATCACTGTGACGAAGACGAATGACCCGCGAGTTTTCGGACTGCCGGGTCGGCTGTGTGTCCAGCGAATGCGCCAGTTTGCTCAAGCGCTCACGCACCGCCTTGTTGCCCAGAATCACCAGCCGGTTGGCCGACGCATCGGCAATGACCTGGCTGCCCGGCCCTTCCGCTTTTTTGCCCAGCGACTGCTGCATGACCTTGGCCACATCACTGGCCTGCGCATGGCGCAACTCGACCACCGAATAGTCATGGCGCGTGCCGCCATCCAGTTGGCGCACCAGCTCGGCAATACGCCGGGCATTGGAGGCGGTGTCGGTAATGATCAACGCATTGGCCGACGCCGAAGGCCCGACATACCCGTTGGTCGATACCAAGGGCCGCAGCAGGCCCGCCACGTCAGCCGCGACGCTGGCATTAAGCTCGATGACCTGGGTGACAAAGGCCTGCTCGGAGCCATCCGGGTTGCCCGCGCGGGCTTTGGCCTCGGCAGCGGGAATGATCAATAAACGATCACCTTGGTCGACCACGGCAAAACCGTGGGCATCCAGTACCGCGTAAAACAGCTCGCGCACCCCGGCACGGTCCAGCGGCGCCTCAGATATGACGGTGATACGGCCCTGCACCCGAGGGTCGAGCACAATGGTGGCGCCCAGCACCGATGACATTTCCTGCACGATATCGCGCAGTTCGGCGTCTTTCAATGCCAACTGCCAATACGGCTCATCGGCCAGCACATCGCTTTGCACTAGCGCGGTGCTGAGCACAAGGCTACACAGTAAAAGACGGCCGATGCCGAACACGTTGGGCCTGGTCATGATGCTTCTCTAAGGTTGTTCGGCAAGGGGCCGCAGATAAAGGGAGGTGGCCTGGGCCGGTGTGGCGGGCGTTTGGCCGGCAGGTAACACATGACGACCGGGCGGCTTGAGCAGCAGGCGCTCTTCGCGGTTGTTGCGCCACAGCACCACGTGCGACACCTCGACCCGCCGCAACACGCTGCCCCCTGGTAGCCGTTCACCGACGCGGTAAAAGCGCGC
>NZ_WIWK01000187.1:0-6400 GCF_009600165.1 Pseudomonas sp. FSL R10-0399 | reverse complement strand
TGTTTTGGAAGCGGGATTGTTTCGCTTAGCAAGCTCAGAAAATTAACTGACTGTTGCACTTGCTCCTTGAGACCGCCGAGCCGTGTTTTATAAGTACTGACCGTTTTCTCACTTAGTAACATAATTTGTGAAATCTTTTTATTGGAGAAGCCCGACACCAAATATTGCAGGGTACGCAATTCGCGATCTGACAATGTTTTGATTAATTGCTGGTCTGAGTGATCGGGAGACAGATCAACATCACAGTTATTTAAATAAATCCTGCCACTCATTACCACATTAATTGCTTTGGTCAATGCATCGACGTCTTCGGTCTTCTCAATAAAACCAATGGCACCGGCCCTGATACAACGATCAGCAAAAAAAGCGGAGTCTTTGGACGTCAGCACTAACACTTTGATCGGGAGCCCCAGTATGTGCAGCCGTTTAAGCACCTCCAGCCCGTCAAGTTTGGGCATCGAGAGGTCCAGCACAATCAGGTGAGGGAGGTGTTCGCGCGCCAGATCCAGCGCCGTGGCGCCGTTATCGGTTTCAGCCGCAATCTGGAAGTTGGCGTTTTCCAGTACTAGTCTGACGATCCTTCGAATAAAAGGATGATCGTCTACTATCAAAGCCTTACGCATGATAATTCCTACAACGTTAAGAGGGCGCTATTGTCGTGGCGGCGCGGTGCGGCCGTAACGACGTGAGTGTCAAGCGCTCAATGTTCGAGCTGAATTTAATGCCGTTCATAAACATCGATGAACAACTTTATGTTCAGTGGAATCAAACCGTTAATTAGTCCGCAGGCTTGCTGTCAGTAGCGGTGTGCGAATTGTCCTAAGAAGTAGTGGTTTAAGATTTTTGAGGCAGGACGGCCCAAGCCGTAATTAATGAGCAATAACCTTTTTGAGACAAAAAAGTTATCGGCAGAGGGGCTAAAAGATTCAACTCGTTGAGTGACCGATCGTCGGGCGTCTGTGAACAGTCATTCCAGCACGTGACTGAGTTCATCGTGTGCTCCTTCCTCGTAATCGTCCTGTCTGTTGTCCTTACAGGGGTATCGAGGAGTGTGCTTCTCAGGATGAAAAAAACAGGTAGGAATTTTCTGAAAAAATGAAATTTATGTTCGGCAGGTGTGTACGAAAGGAGGGGAGTAGAGGTGTTCACCAAGGCCGTTAAAAAAGCCTCGCGAACACCCTTGCTCCTGCGCAGGTGGCGTCAAACCGCTGTGACGTCTTCCAGGTTCGGCTCGGCAGCCACAGGGCTGGCCACCTCGTCATGGCGGCGGATGTACTTCCAGTCATCCTCGTCGATATAGATCCCGTTAGGCCCGCTGCCGCCTTCCAGGTCGATGGCCACATGGGCACAGACCTGCGGCTTCACACTCGCCAGAATCGGCACAAAACCCAACTGCAAACTGGTTTCCAGCAACGCGGTCTGGTTTCTCTCGTCAATGTCTGCCGCTTCGTCGAGGTAATACGGCAAACGGATACGCCCGGCCAGGTCGCGATCCATCAAGTGCAGCAACAAGTACATGTTGGTCAGCGCCTTGATGGTCATGGTCGTACCGTTGGACGCAGCGCCATCGATGTCGGTGTGAATCACCGGCTGGCCGTTGACCTTGGTGATCTCGAACGCCAGCTCAAACAGGTCCTTGAGGCCCAACTGGTTGTGGTTGGCCGCCACCAGACGCGCCAGGTATTCCTTGGCTTCTTCGTTCTTGTTGTCTTGCTCGGCGCTTTGGCTGAGGTCAAACACCGACAGCGTTTCGCCTTCTTCGTACTGCCCGGCGCTGTGGATAATCTGGTCGATGTGCTTAAGCGCTTCTTTGTTCGGCGCCAGCACAATCCGGAAGCTCTGCAGGTTCGACACCTGACGCTTGTTGATCTCGCGGTTAAACAGCGCCAATTGGTGCTCAAGGCTGTCGTAGTCACTGCGAATGTTGCGCAGGGTCCGGGCGATGTCCGTCACGGCAGCCCGGCGTGCCTTGCCCAAGGTCAGGGCTTCCTCGCTGCGGTGCGCATAGGCGTTGATCAACAGTTGCAGGCGGCGCTCCATGTCGTCTTCGCTGTCGAACTTGGCCACGCCTTTCAAGCGCACTTGCGCGTACAGCGCTTCGATCTGCCCGTCGCAGCGCAACAGGCCTTGCCACGTGTCCTGGTAGTCATTGAGCAACGGCAGCAGGTTGTCCATGGAGTCGTCGACCGGGTCCATGAACGGCGTACCGAACGGCAAGTCGGCCGGCAACAGCTGGCGCCGACGCAGGCTGTCATCGAGGGTGCGCTGCTTGGCTTCCATGTCGCCAATTTGCCGACCGACCAATTGCAGCTTGGCCGACAGGTGCTGGACGCGCTCGGTGAAGGCATCGCTGGAGCGCTTCAATTCATCTTGCGCGGCTTCGGCCTGGGCTAACAGCTCGAGTTTTTCGCCTTCTTCGGCGCCCAGAGTTTGCGCACGACGGAAGTCTTCCAGCGCCTTCTGCGCGTCCAGCACCTGCTGGTACAGCGACTCGGCTTCGGACTTGCTCGCCGCCCGGTCCGAGGTGACCGCCTGCTGGGTCTTCAGTTGCTTGAGTTCTTTTTCCAGACGCTCTTTCTGGTCGCGCAAGGCGGCGCGATCCGCCAGCGCTTGCAGGGCGGGTGGCTCGATATGGCTGAGGTCGATGGACAAACCCGGCGCTTCAAAGCGTTCACCTTTAAAGCCATCCAGGATTGCCTCCAGGGATTTGACCCAGGCGTCGCCGTCATCCAGCGCAATCCCTTGCTCGCCCAGCGGCAGGCTGAACAGGGCGCTGTTGAACAGGCGCATCAGGCGCTCAACATCCTGTTGCGAGAATTCTTCGCGCAGGCGGGCGTAGCTGTTGTTGTCGGCGTGGTCGAGCTGCTGCTTGACCGACTTGAGGCGTTTTTCCAGGTCGCGCAGACGTTCGTCCAGGTCTTCGGCGCTGAATTGGCGCGACTGTGCCAAGGCACCGGCCAACTCGTCGTGGGCGTCTTTGGCGGCCAGTAGTTGCTGCTCCAGCACCTTCACGTCGTCCACCAGCGCAAAGCGGTGCTTGAGCACCGACAACTCGCCCAGCCAGCGCTGAATACCGGTGATCTCTCGCTCCAGGCGCATCAGCTCCTGGGTGCTGCTGCGCTGATCGTTTTGCAGGGCGTCTTGCTCGTTGCGGTAGTGCTCGGACTGAATCAGCAACTCTTCCTTGCGTGCCCCGGCGTAGTCCTGCCACGTGCCGAGCAGCGAGTCGAGCAGCGGCGACAGGCGATGTAGCTTGCCGCGCAGCAGATCGCGCTGGCGGACACCGGCGGCCAACGATTCGACCAATGGCCCGGCCCCGACCAGCGCGTTGTAATCCTGCTCCATGCGTCGCACATCGCGGAAGGCTTCTTCACACGCGGCGATATAGTCCACGCTGCCGGAGCGCAGGCTGTGCTCAAACGCATCGAGAAACAATTGCTTGAGTTTGGCCGCCGTAATTTCGCGCATGTGCAGCAGGTTGATAAATAGCGCGCGGAAGGTTTTCAGGCTTTGCTCACTGGTGGAGCGCAGCGGGATCAGCGTCAGGTCCAGCGGGATCGACGTATGCCCACCGACCAACAAACGGCGCAGTTCATCAGGCTTGAGTTCGTAAGCTTTAAGGCCGTTGCGCTCAAGGTTGCTGAACAGCTCTTTTTGCCGCAGGCAGGTGTCTTCTTTCTGGTAATGAGCCAGGTCGAGCTTGCCCGCATAGGCGAAAAACTGGTGACCGAAACCGCCACCGGGGCCGCGCCCGACCACGCCAATCACATGGGGGCCGTGGGGCAGCGACACTTCGACGAGGATGTAGCTGGTGTCGGAAGCGAAGTAAAAGCGCCGCGATTGTTCGAGGCTGTACTTGCCGAAGCTCATGTCTGACATGCGCGCCAGAATCGGAAACTGCAAGGCGTTGATCGAGGCTGATTTACCGAGGTTGTTGGCCCCGTACACCGACAGCGGATGCTCCAGCGGGAACAATCCCAGGCTGTAACCGGCGGTATTCAGCAGGGCGAAGCGGCGTATTCCGTAGCGTTCCTGGCTCATGCGTCCAACTCCTGTTGCTCATCGGCAATGGCGCGGGCCAGAGCCGCGTCTTCGTCTTCTTCCTCAACCTCGGCTTCATCATCAACCAGCACCGGGGTCGGCAGCGGCAAAATGCTGTGCAGGCTGGCGGCCAGATCGCGGTCTTGCTGCACTGACAAACACACGTCAAGAAAGCGATGCATCGGCGGCAGAAAACGGTAAACGCCGTTGTCTTCACTGGCAAAGCCGAGCTGGGTCATGCGGCGCATGATTTTTTCTTCCAGCTCGTCCTGGGTGGTGACTTCGGCCTGCACAAACAGGTCGCGGTATTTTTCCAGCAGCGCGGGCAGTTCATCACGGCCCAGGCTGCCGCCATCGAGCACGGCAATCGGATCGCGGCCCTGATCGGCCAAATGCTCGACGATGATGAACGTGAACAGCGCCAGGCGTTGCGCGGTCTTGTTGACCTGAGCCGAGGCAATGGCGGTGTCGGGCACGAAATAATAAAAACCACGGGTGTCGCACACCAGTTCAAAGCCAAGGGCCTTGAACAGGGCGCGGTACGAGTCCTGAAAATTCGACAGCTGTGCGTATAGCTCAGGGTCGCGACGGCTCACGTGATAACCCTTGAACAGCTCACGAAAGATCGGCGCCAGATGGGACAGTTCAGACAGATCAAGATGCATGGAGAGGGCTCGCAGAAGTCTCGCTCGCGTCATCGCTGCGTGAAAGCAGGGCGAAGGAGCGCAGGCTGACCAGATGTTCGTGGGTGTGGTAATCGCGGCGCTCAAGGCGTTCGCGCACGAAACGTTTTTCGCGCGACAGGCGCGAGAACCAGTACAGCAATTCGTCGGTGTCGCCGTTGGGCTCTTGGGCCAGCAGCCAGCTCATCAAATCCGGCATCGGCAGCGCATCGCTACAGCGGTCGAGCATTTCCTTGACCGTGCGCGGAGCCTTGGGCGTTTCACCGCGATGGGCTTTGTGGGCTTTCGGGAAGCGTGCCGGCTTGGGCTCAAAGCGGGCCAGCGCGTACACATAGGCTTCAACCTGGCTGGCGCTGCCCAAAAAGGTGCTTTGCGGGCGGGTGAACATTGGCATCGCCGCTTGCGGCACTGCGTCCAGCCCTTTACGGCGTATGGCCGCCAGCGCCAGCGCGGCGCCACGGGTAACTGCGTTGTGGCGTCGTGCCTCTTCACGCAGCGGCAACAGCAGCTCGCGGGCATGGCGCAAGGTGAGCTGGGCGCTGGTTTGCATCTCAAGGATCCGCGCATGGGTGCGCAGCAGCATGTCGTCGTCCACCAGGTGGCCAAGGCGTTGCTGTTCGCTGAGCATGCGCAGCAGTACATTCTCGACCTTACGTACGCCTTGTTCGAAGGCGCCGTCAGCGTTTACCAGTTGGATCATCGGTTCGACGTATTCGTCCCACGTCGCCAGCACCTCGGCGTACCGCTGGCGCAGCGGGATCTGCCGGTCGCTGGTCTTGGCCCGTTCGGCCACGGCCACCAAGGCCTGTTCGTCATTGGCGAGCTTCTTCAAGACATCGCGCACACGCATGTCGAGCAAACGCAGTTGGCGCGCCAGATCATTGCCATCACGAATGTCGAACGCGTCCTGAATGTAACCGGCCAGGCGCTCCAGATGGCGCAGGTAGGCTTCGATTTCCAGGCACAGCCCGAGGCGGTGTTCGCGGCGCAAATACGCGAGGAAGTCGTGGATTTGGGCGTTCAGCTCAAAGCGGTTCGGGCTCTTGGCCACCGGCACCAGAATGTCCAGGCGGATCCAGCTGTCGAGCACGTTGGTGATGTCTTGCGGTGTGCTGTCCAGTTGCTGGGCAGCCAGTTGCAGGCGCAACTCGCTCAGGCTCAAAGTGCCTTGGTCGAAGTGTTCACACAAAGGCTCAAGGAGTGCCCAGTGTTCGGCGAGGGCACGTAAAACGCGCTTGGGTTCGATCATGGGAGGGCCGGTCGATTGCCAATGAAAGGTCGCGATTGTACTGCAACACGGGTTTGAGTCATTACTTGGCGATCAGAGGCGGGCGAGAAGGGCAGAAGGGCGGTAGAATCGCTGCTCTTTAGTTATCCACAGATGGCCGACCCTTGTTGAACGAGTCCCGCCGCCGCGCTTATTTGACTGCCATGCAAGTGGTCAGTTGGGTACCGCGCACAGAGCTGCCGTTTGCCGCCCCTTCGCGGCCTGAACTGCTGGTGCTCCCTGAACCGCCTGCCGCGCCTGAAGTCATCAGGCCTGTGGTCAAGCCTGCGGCTGCGCCGAGCAAACCCGCTGAACGGCCTAAAATCGAAGTGCCACGGCCATCGGTCACTCCGCGACCTGCCAGCAAGCCGGTAGTGGAAGCCGAAGCGGCCCCCGCGCCGGTAAAAGC